>CAYGRM010000086.1:0-20083 GCA_964352225.1 uncultured Saprospiraceae bacterium
CAAAATAAGAAAGAACGGAATAGTATTTGAGATTATCATAATATATTCTTTTTAGAACAAATCGAGAACCTTACCGAACGTTACAATTTCAAAAAATTTCCCTCAGTTTAGAACCCTATTTTTTTCCTAAAGAGAGGCAAAAGTAGTTATTTTAGGAATAGATTCCTGTTTATGTTTTTTCAAATTTTGATAAAACTATATTAGCAGAACTTTTTCTAAAAAAATAACACCACTTCTGATATGGAAAAAAGAAATTATGTTCAAGACGTTTATGAAGTTACTCGTCTCATTCCTTTTGGTCGATTCAGCACCTATGGTGCAATAGCTAATTATTTAGAATTAGGCTCGGCAAGAATGGTGGGATGGGCATTGAATAAAAGTTTTACAGAGGGGAATGTTCCAGCTCACAGAGTTGTCAATCGAAAAGGCGAACTCAGCGGACGGAATCATTTTCCAAGCCCAACGATGATGCAACAATTATTAGAAAACGAAGGTGTCCAAGTAAAAAATGATACTATCGTTGATTTCAAAAAATATTTTTGGGATCCTTCTCTTGAATTGTAATTTTTACCACAAGTCTCCAAACTAAAAACTCACGAGGTGAATATTTACTTTTCTATAAAAAGCCATTGACCGTACTTATGCAGTTATACGCAAACAATTTACAAACTCGAAAAAATGATCCTCATGAAAAAGAAAAATTTTGGCATTCATCTCTTACTGGGACTTTTTATTATCATCTTCGGAAGTAGTGCAGACTCTAGCGATGTCATTTATTGGTCTTCTGATTATCGCCTCACTTGGGATGATTTCGCGGGAGAACCTCGATTGGACTATGAAGCGATTTCAGCTTTAACTTCTTCAGGAATTATTCATTATAAAGGATGCAAGGAGGGAGAAATTACGTTTAAAGTTCAGGCATATTTTGAAAAAGACGAATCATGGGTTAAAGAAGAAGCACTCACCGATCACCATTTGATCCACGAACAAATTCATTTTGACATCACAGAATTAGCAGCAAGACGATTGAGAAAATCGCTAAAAGAACGAAAATTCAAATGTGGAGAAGAAGTGGAATTCGAAAACTTCGTTAACTCATTTATTGATAATTGGCGAATGGAACAAAATGCTTTTGACTTGATGTCACGACATAGTTTGGATAAAGAACAACAAGAGGAATGGTTTTATAAAGTAGCCATGGAATTATCTCTTTTGGAGGAATAGAAAATACAAAACACACAAATAAAAAAATGATTGGATTTTATTTAGTCAAGAATTTCATAATAAGTCGTATGATGAGCATTACAAGTAACAGAGTCTTCTAAAATTCTAATATTGTTTAGAGAATCAACTCTCCATAAGATACCAACATCTCTGTTTCGTCTAACCTTTCTTATTATTTCTATGTCTATTTATCCAAAAAATCTATTATCATTGGCCCCTCCTCCCCAAGGGCCGACAATAGTTATTTGATCTGTTCCATTTGCTTCTACTACATTCTTTATATGAAATCTAATCCAAGAATGAGGATCAACCTATCTTGAAATATCATTGACCTGTCTTTCATTAATAGCATGAATCATAATCGGATAATATAAGTGAGGAGTTTTGAAAGTAGCCTTGTCAATAGTGATATCATTATGATTGTATTCATAATGAATATAACCATTCTGATCAGTAGTAATACTATCTACGGTAGTCCAAACCTCTGTACCAAATATTTCACTACTTACCAGTCCACTAAAAATAGATTTTTCTGAACCATATTCTAAGATGTAGTCTTCGATAACTATCTTATTCTCAAAAGGGTCTTTTTACAGCTATTGTTAGGATAGCCCAATTGTAACAAATAATAGGAAATATATATTTTTTCATATCTATTATTTTTAGGTAAGTGCCGATTCAAAAATAATTAAAGGTTATCTAAATTACAGTTAATTCTTCGCAGCGCAAAGCTGCCCGAGCTTGATGATGGAAAGTCCTTTATATCGTAGGCAGGGATACTTACGGAAGGAGGAGGAGAGGTGATGTTTCATGTTATATTGTTTTTGAAAAAAGAAACTAACTGTATCTTTGCAAAATGAAAAAAAAGAAAGTCGGATTATTCTTCGGATCATATAATCCAGTTCATGTGGGACATTTGATTATAGCCAATTATATGGCAACGCAAACCGACTTGGATGAAGTCTGGTTAGTCGTCTCCCCCCAAAATCCATTGAAGAAAAAAAGTACTTTGGCAAGAGATTTTGATCGATTGCATTTGGTTCGATTAGCAATTGAAGATTGTCCCAATTTGAAGGCATCAAATATCGAATTTGATTTACCTAAACCTTCTTATACGATTGATACACTAACTTACCTCAATGAAGCACATCCTGACAAAGATTTTATACTCATCATGGGAGGTGATAATTTAGGCACTTTACACAAGTGGAAAAATTATGAACAGATCTTAAATCATTATCAAATCTACGTTTACCAAAGACCTAATTATGAATTAGGGAATTTGGCAACTCATCCTGCGATTAAAATTCATGAAGCGCCATTGATGCAGATATCAGCGAGCTATATTCGGAAATGTGTTAGAGAAGGAAATTCTATTCAATATTTAGTAACACAGCCAGTTTTTGAATATATTAATTCGAGTAGTTTGTATAAATGATATCCGCGTCATCTGCGTTCCATCCTTCCCCCGTCGGTGAACTGACAGAAAGTATTAATGTTATTTCCAAAAACAATAATACATTTGTAGTGTAGTTATTTTGTGAAACAAAACATTCAACAGCATTTATTCTAGTTGAGATTATCTGGATTGTAAAACGTCTACCACTCAACTTCAAACGAATAAAAATTATTAAACTTCAATAAAAAATGACAAGCCGAAATAATATTTTCTTCACCATCTTTGTCATCCTTTTTTCTCTTAATTTTTTGCAAGCTCAACCCGACATTGGGATTGGTCAATGGAAATCTCATTTGCCGTATCAAGCTGGAAAATATGTAACTCAAAGTGCGGAGGATATTATTTATGCCACCAATTGGGGAATTGTATATATCAACAAAAACGATAACTCTACTAGAACTTTAGACAAATTAAGTGGCCTCAGCGGAGTCGGAATAGAGAGAATCAAGTACAATCAAGCCAATGATATTTTGATGATTGCCTACTCGAATAGTGTCATCGATTTAGTTAAATCAAATGAAATAATTACTCTGTCCGATATCCAACGATTCAATAATATCTCAGGAGACAAAAGGATCTATGATATTTTTATTGATACAGATTCGACAGCTTTGTTGGCAACTGGATATGGTATTTCTAAAATAAATTTCAAACAAAACATTTTTGTTTTTTCAACTTTTACGGGTATTCCAATGAATTCAGTTGTGGTAAAAGATGAAATGATTTATGCCACCACAGAGGAAGGTATTTATCGGGCAGCTAACCAACCGAATGTAAATTTGCAAGATTTTGGAATTTGGGAGTTTTTGGATTCAAGCGATGGATTTCCAGATGTTTATAATGCTAGTGTGATTGCAGAATTTTCTGATAAAATATATGTAAGCATTGATACTGCGATGTATAGTTTTGATGGTGCCAATTTGCAACAAATTTATGTACCGGAAGATGGATTTAAAATCGAATACTTGACTACCGAAGGCGACCATATGGTCGTAGGATTAAGTTGTCAAGATGGAGGGTGTAAAGGTAGTTTGTTGTTTTTTAATTCTGATGGAAGTTATAATGAAATAGAAGATTTTTGTGTGGATCGACCAGTTCATGCTATCGAAGATGAAAATGGATATGTTTGGGTAGCAGATAAATTTTTAAGATTTAGAAGCTATCAAATTGATACTGAAATTTGTAATTCAGGATTTACCTTGAATTCACCTTTTGATATTAAAAATTATGATTTAGAAGTTAATGATGGACAACTTTGGGTGACCGCCGGAGGAATAGATATTCGAAATTATTTTCAGTTTTACTTTGAAGGTTTGTACACTTTGGAAAATGGGAATTGGAAATATTTTAATCGCTTGAATCGACCTGACTTGGCAGGAACTTTAGATTTTTTGAGAGTAGCATTTCATCCTGAAAAAGATATTATGTATGCGAGTACTTATTATGATGGATTAGTAAAATATGAAAATGATGTTTTCGAAATTTTTGTTGACACGAATTCAACTTTAGGAAATTCAACAGTTACAGATGTTGATCGGACGAAGGTAGCTGGAATTGCCTTTGACCAAAATAATAATTTATGGATTGCGAACCCTGGAACGAATAAGCCTATTTCTGTGATTACTGATGAGGGAGACATGAGAAGTTTTTCTATCAATTCTAATATTCAAGGTCTCTTTTCCTTAGAGATAGATGATAATAACTTTAAATGGTTTACGGTGAGTGAAGGAACAGCTGGGATTTTAGTTTTTGATGAAGGAGATTTGGAGGTAAACGGAGATGAAAGGTATCGTCAAATCACTTCAGGAAGTAGTGCCTTAAGTACTAATAATGTAAATTGTATCACTAAAGATTTGGATGGAGATATGTGGGTAGGAACTGGGGATGGAATTATTATTTTCGAATGTGGGAGTAGTGTTTTTGATGCCGAACAATGTCGGGGAACTCGAAAAATTGTAGAACAAGATGGCATTCCTGCTTTCCTTTTGGTTGGTGAAGATGTGAAGGCCATTGCAGTAGATGGAGCTAATAGGAAATGGGTAGGAACTACGACAGGTGTTTTTGTTATTTCATCAGATGGTGAAGAATTAATTGTAAAATTTAATACAGAAAATAGCCCTCTATTTGATAATGTGATCACAGATATTGCGATTGATCCTACATGTGGTGAGGTATTTATTGGAACCTCTGAAGGAATTGTGTCTTATCGAGGGGAAGCAACTGAAGGGGGAGTAATACATAAAGAAAACGCTTTAGTTTTCCCCAATCCAGTTCGTCCTGAATATCAAGGACCGATTGCGATCAAAGGATTAGCAAGAGATTCTGATGTAAAAATTACCGACATTAATGGTCAACTCGTTTTTGAAACCAAGGCGTTGGGTGGTCAAGCGATTTGGGATGGGAGAGATTATACCGGAAGAAAAGCTGCTACGGGTGTTTATTTAGTTTTAGGAACTACGACTAGAGGATTTGATGAACCGCAAAGTGTGGTGGCAAAGATTTTATTCATGAATTAAGAGGAGTCAGCTGCTAGTTGTGTCACGAATTAAATATAATGAGGAAAGCTCTTTTTGCTAAAGTGCAAAAGAGCTTTCTTTTTTTATCACGATGTGTAAGTAATCAAATTAAACTGATATCGTAAACAAGTAGCCCCTGACTCCTGACTGAGCGCGCAGCGACCAATCTCACTCCTGATTTCTCAATAAACAGCAGTTGCTAAAATATGCTCATAATATTTTTCATACTGAGGTAAAATATATTTGATGTCAAATTTTTCCGCTTGTGCCAAAGCATTTTTTCTAAACTCCGCTAGTACTTCATCGTCTTCCAGAATTTGAATAGCATATTTTGCCATAGATTCGACATCTCCAACATCACTTAAAAAACCAGTTTTGCCATGAATATTTACTTCCGGAATACCTCCAGCGTTGGATGAAATTATTGGAACTTCACAAGCCATTGCCTCCAATGCAGCTAAACCAAAACTTTCATTTGCGCTAGGCATGATAAATAAATCAGCTACAGATAAAAGTTCTTCCACGGCATCTTGTTTTCCCAAAAAACGAATTTCATCACAAAGTCCAAGTTGCCGACATAAGTCTTCCAGTTTCCTCCTTTCAGGGCCATCACCGATCAATAATAGTTTGGAAGGAATTTTTCGAAAGACTTTTTCAAAAACATAAATTACATCTTCGACTCTTTTTACTTTTCTAAAATTAGAAACGTGGACTAATATTTTTTCACCATTTGGAGCAATTGCTTTTTTGAAATGATCTTTATTGACTTTTCTAAACCGATCAAAATCAATAAAATTTGGGATAACCTTAATTTCATTTTTTATGTCAAAGTAATCATAAGTTTGTTTTCTCAAACTTTCCGAAACCGCAGTTACACCATCTGATTTGTTGATGGAAAATGCGACTACAGGCGAAAAAGATTTATTACTTCCAACCAAAGTGATATCAGTTCCATGTAATGTTGTCACCACAGGAATATATTTACCTTCTGCTAATAATATTTTTTTAGCCATATAAGCCACGGCAGCATGAGGAATAGCATAATGGACGTGAAGTAAATCTAATTTTTCGTACTTGACGACATCCACTAACTTACTCGCTAGAGCTGTATCGTAAGGAGGATAATCAAAAAGAGGATAGTCCTCCGCATTGACTTCATGATAAAAAATATTTTCTTGAAAGTGCTGTAAACGAGCTGGACGCCCATAGGTGATGAAATGAATTTGATGTCCTTTTTTTGCCAGACCTAATCCAAGCTCCGTTGCTACGACTCCACTTCCTCCGTAGGTTGGATAACAGACAATTCCTATTTTCATTTTTCGTGCTATTTTTTTGATTCTTAAAAATATTTTGTGCTCGGAAGTCAATCAAAAACTAATACTTTTTTGATCATTTTGATTCCAATTCTATTTTGACCATAAAATATGTTTAAGAAAGGTTTTTTGAAAAAAATACCCTTTGAGTTAAATGTATTTTTCTACAAAATGTTTAAGGTGAAGAGGTTTATTAAAAAGATAGTATTTACCTAAAAGACGCTTTTAGCTAATTCTAGTTGCCAAAAATATAAAAAAAAAGGCATCCGAACTGTCGGATGCCTTTTTCATTTATTTTTTATTATTTAAAAAATTAAGGATGGTTTTTCATTAACTTTTTAACAATTGTTTGACTATCGACTTTTACCCTTACGAAATACATTCCATCAGGATAATTTTCTAAATTCAATTCAACTTTTTCTTCCATTATTTCCCCAACGGAAGTTTCGAATAGAATCTGTCCCATCACATTGAGTACTTGAACATGAACATCAACTGTTTTAGAAAAAGTCATATCCAAAATTGCTAAATCCATCGTTGGATTCGGGAATAAGTTGATGTTTTGGATTTCGTCTATTTCGTTGATGTTTACCATCAAATTAACAGTTGCAACGTCAACACAACCGAATGCATCGATCACCGTTACCTCGTAAGTTCCTGCCGTAATCCCTGTAACAGTTGCAGTACTATCACCTGTATCCCAGAAGTAAGTGTAAGGTCCTTGACTAGCATTAGCCATTACAGAGATAGAACCATCTGCCTCACCGTCGCTAGATTCGGGAGTCATGCTGGTTACTAAATCAAGCGGAGAACATTGGAAAATATTAATATTATCAATGTCTAAATAATAATCGCCTGTTCCCCAAATTCCCATGAAACGGAACTTGACAGACTCTCCAGCAAGACTTGAAATGTCAATATTGATAGTTGCTAATTGATTAGAACTAACATGATTATCCTGAGTGATTAAAAATAAATCAGCATAAGTCAAACCACAATCTGTAGAATATTGAACCTTCAATGAATCACCTACACCAAGTGTTGTTGCATTTGCTCCATTGCCACTAAAGTTAACATATCGATAATCAAAGAACAATGAATCTCCATCTGAAATTGGTCCAATTGGAGGAGAAACTAATTCAAAGCTAGGATCAAAACTATACATATTATCAAATGCTACAAATGAAATATTATTATGGAACATCGTGATCGGATTAAATTCATCAGAAGACCATCCATTTGGTAAAGTTCCCCCCTCAAAGTCTTCTTTGAAAGGTAATACTCGATAAGTTGCAAATGAGTATGTTGTGGTATCATTACTAACATTCAGTTCACCTGGCAAACTAGTCCATGCGGTAATATTATAAGTTCCTGCTCCAGTTGAATTAAATGGAGTTGTAAAAGTATAAGTTGCAGTTTCGTCAGGAGCAAGTGTTAATGATCCCACATTTTCAACTACATCAATCCCACCATTCACATTATATCCTACATCAAATCCAGATTGTGTAGCTGTACCATTATTCACAAGAGTCAAAGTCAGTTCATCATTTGGATCGCCACACTCTAACATTGTAGTGTTAACAACTGTTTGCGAAGCCATATCATTAGCAACCGGAATAAAAATAGCCACATCATCCACTCCTACACCATCAAAACCATTTACTGATCCATCTGATCCAAATCCAAATCTTAATCGAACATCAGCTTCACCAGCAACTCCAGTTAATGCATGTTTTGCAAAAATCCATCCGCCAGAGTTACCTGCCCAAACTTCTCCAAGTTGGGTAAATGTATTATTGAAATTATACCAGTTGACTCCAGTTCCAATTCCTCCGATTTTGTACCAAGTGTTTCCTCCGTCAATAGATGCATCTAACCAACCTCCATCAAAACTTGTTTCTGTTTCATAATTGATCGATAAAGAAATAGTAGGATCGCTTGTTAGATTTGAAAAATCAAAACAGTTAGAAACTACATAAGACTCCTCAGCATTATTATAATTTCCATTTAAGTTCGTTACCCAAGCATTCACACCACTTGCTGCATTTGGAATATCTGTACCATTTGGTTCTCCAAATGCCCAAGATTGATTTTGTCCATCATCACTAACTGCCCATCCACCATTATCCACCTCAAAGTTTTGAGCATAAGGGAAATCAGAAATAGTTGGAATATTAGTTACCGTATAATAAGCTGTATCATTACTCAATTCAGAATCACCATCTAGTTCAGTCCAAGCTGCAATTTCATAGGTACCGGGCTGAGACAAATCAGCAGTAGTTTCAAATTCTAAGACTACAATACTATCATTACCAATTACATTCGTAAAGTATCCATCCAAAGGAATATTGATTGCCGCAGTTGCGCCATTAACACTATATTTAAAAGGAACTAACGATTGAGGATTCGAACCGTAATTAGTCATGGTAATCGTGATCACTTCTGCATCAGTTAATCCACAACCTGAAAGTGGAGAAGAAATTTCTAAAATTCCCACATCATTCAAAGTAATGGTTGTGAACGTAAATGGCCCAGCCAATGCACTTGTATCTCCATTATCACAAAATCTAATTACATAATAATCATAAGTAGAATTTTCATCCAAACCAGTTAATGAAGCAAAAGGATCATTGGTCGTAAAGGTAATCCCCGCTCCTGTATTTGGTAAAAAACCAGTTGGTCCATATTCTACTTGCCAAACTCCAGAAGAGTCAGAATCCATCCAACTTACATCTGCTGACAATCCAAATAAATCATCAACACCTAGATTGGTTGCACCAGGACAAGTTGGACAAGCAAAAGTTTCATAAACAACTCCAGTCGAAGGAAACGGTCCATCAGAGAAAATGATATTTCCATCTGGATCCAAAATATTATAAGTTACTTCATTTTGAAATGCCCCTGCAGAATATGTAAAAATCAATGGTAAATTACTTCCTGCACTAATTGTAAAAGTTGCTGAATTACCTGTTGTAAAAGTATAATCAGTAGAAATACCTCCAACCGTAACATTCAATATCGAACCATTCCAACCATCACCAAATGAATCAAATAACTCAATGGTATAATTACATGGATTATTAAATGTCGTTGTAAAAGAATTGACGACCGCATTATTACTCACTTCATTATCACAATCGGAATGCACATAAAAATCATACGCAGTATTTTGAGTCAAGCCACTTATAGTAGCAAAAAGATTAGTCGTATTAATTACTGTTCCTGATCCTTGAGCAAATCCAGCTAATCCATATTCCACATTATATCCAATAGCTGCAAAGGAAGCATCCCAACTAATATCCACAAAAGTAGCGTTAACATTTGTGATCATCACGTTCGTGGGTGCTGGACAGGAAAGAAGTGTCGTAAATGAAAAAGGACCAGCGAAATTACTCATTTCACCACCACCACAATCTGATTGAATATAAAATTGATATTCCGTATTTTGCAATAAGCCAGTCAAGTTTAAAAACAAGTCAGCTGTATTCGTCAACGTTCCTGTTCCCAAAGTGAAACCTGCTAATCCATATTCAATATTATAAGTATCAGCTGAATCAGAAACTGCCCAAGTAATATCAGCAGATGAATTCGTCAAATTATCAACTGAAATATTTGGTGGAGCCAAACAATTCAAATTAGTCCCACAAGGCAAGTTATCTCCAGGGTGAGTTGCACCACTAGCTACTGAAACATCTGCTTCCCAACCTAATCGATTCACTACTGCCGTTGCAAAATGCAAAACAGTAATACAACCAGTAGTTCCTACAAAAGTAGATGAACCATTCGATGCAATCATATCGGTCAAAAGATTATCATTGGCATTCGGTCCGCCAGCTCCATTATCATATAAAAGAGTTCCAGCATCGGAATCTCCATCATAGATTTCGATAAAGTCAAATGTTGCAAAAACGTCGAAGGCTGTAAAATCCAAAGTAATTGCACTTCCATCAGGTGAGCACAAAGTAGTCACCGTCTCACATCCGCAATTAAAATAAAAACCAGCAGGATCTGTTCCTGCTACTGGATTAGCCTCCGTTCCACCATGATCAGCAAACACACCACCATTTCCTGCCACAAAACATTCTGTTTCACCTGCAGTTGGAATAATTTGTGCAAAAAGAGTTTGGGTAGAAAAGAGTGAGAACAAAAGAATCAAAAAAGAAAAAGATGATTTTCTATTTTGATTTAAAAATTTGAAGTAGAATGATTCCATAGAAAATGATTTATACTCAATTATAAAATTGAAAATGATTAATTATAATGATCATAACTTGTAAAATCTACTTGATTTTAAGCAAGATCAATGATAGGTTTTAAGAATAAGGTTGAAAATAATATTTATTTGGTTTATAGAATGGTTAAATTTACGCAATAATAATTTTCTCAGTTACTCTATTCTTTAGATTTTATTTGGAAATGTCTAGAATAATTGATTTTATACCAAGATTCAACAAACTTTTTCTTAAACATTTTAATAAAATTAGTGTTTCCAGTTTACAAAAGAGCCTGATAAAGTAAAGATATAGGCGAATTAAAACTTTTTTTTATAAAACAAATTCAATCAAATAATTCAAATTGGCTGTCTATTCCATAAAAGATCTTGAAAAGTTGTGTGGTATCAAAGCACACACTATCCGAATTTGGGAACAACGCTATGACATTGTAAAGCCTAAGCGTACTAAGACCAATATTCGGTATTATATGGATTCTGATCTCAAGATTCTTTTGAATGTTGCCTTGCTGAATCGGAATGGAATAAAAATTTCTAAAATTGCTGAAATGAGTCAAGAGGAAGTAAGAGAGAAAGTATCAACAATTTCGGTAGTCGAATTCGATGGAGATGCTCAGTTAGATGCTATGATGCTTTCCATGATTGAAATGGATGAATTAAAGTTTGATAGAATTGTTTCTACTAATATTCGACAAATTGGTTTTGAGCGAACCATGCTCGAAGTCATATATCCTTTTTTGGATAAATTAAGTTTGATGTGGCTTACCGGTTCAATTGTTCCAGCTCAAGAAAATTTTATCAGTAATTTGATTCGGCAAAAAATAATCATGGCAATTGATAGTCTACCACATTCTGCTGGACGAAATTGCAACAAATTTTTTGTCTACTTGCCAGAGGGAGAAAAACAAGAACTGAGTATTTTGTTCATGCATTATTTGATCAAAAATCGAGGAAATCAAGTAATCTATCTAGGGCAAAATATTAGTACTAATGATTTGATTGATGCTTATCAAATTGCGAAACCTGATTATATCTTTACTATGATAACTGAAACATATGCTGACAAACCAGTTCAGCAATACGTTGATCAATTATCAGAATCATTTCCTGAAGCATCTATTTTGTTATCTGGTTATCAAGTGGTGGCTCAAGATGTAGAAGCATCAAAAAACATAACTATTCTTAGTAGTCTTTTTGAAGCTATTGAAATATTAAATGAGATTAAAAAATAATTTAATCTTCATTCCTTTTCCGTAAAATCATAGTAATTAAATATAGTAATACTAAGATCCAACTCACCACACTTCCATAAAAAGCCTTTCTTTCCACTTCCGGCTCAAATGCAAATCTAACTTTTTGTTTTCCTTCAGAAATTTTAACGGCTAAAAAAGTTCCATTGCATTGAATAATCGAATTTGCTTTTCCATTGAGATATACTTTCCAATCAGGGTGATAATTTTGTAAAAAAACAAGAGACATTGGTTTTGTGAAATCGGTTTCTAATTCAATCTGATTTGGAGAAAAATGCAATAGTTTAATTTTTTCAAAAGAAAGGGTATCAACTGATTCCTCCTCAATAATGCCCTTAACATTAATTTTTTCAGCCGCAAAGACTAATGGATAATTAATAGTTTTTTGGAAAAGACCATCCGCCATTGCTTCCGCAGACCATTTAAAATAAGCTGGACTTGCTCCATCAGGAGAAGGAATTTTATGAAAATGATTTAGATTAATATGTAAATGGACATAGTCAAAGTTCGCTACTCGATGCAAATTTTTAAAAGGCTGGTTGATCGGAGGCAGAGGGTATTCATCGGGTGAAAAATAATGAAACGCCTCGTTAACTTCTTTTGGATCAACATCATGGACGACTGTCGAAGATACATTCAGTTGAGTAGCAAAGAATAAATCTACACAAGCAACAGCCAATAATAACCCTTTACGCAATTGGTTTTTTTCCAAAAAAAGTAAACCAATCGAAAGCAAAACTAAAAGCATAAAATGCAAAGATCCTTGCATAAATATATTGTTGTAAAATTGAGCTTCAGCTGATAATTCAAATTTGCCATTCTGTTCTATTAATGCTTGTCCATAAATCGAAGCATTATTTTTTGCCCAAAGTATAATCGCTAAAATTATAATTGCTGCAGCTAAAGTTTTTTTATATAATCCTTTAGCTAAATCTTTTCCTACCTTCTCGGTAGGCTGCCCCAAAAAGTAATTTATTGAAAAACCACTTGCGATCAAAAAAAAGAAAATCCCAAAAATTCTAAAATACGTGGGCAAGCGAAAAATATCCATCAACGGAACAAACTCGTACATCCAAGCTCGTAGCGGTAAATCATTTCCCATTGCAATCGAAAAAAATAAAATACCACCAAGTAGATACCATTTGTTTTTTGCCAAAATACTTTCTCCTTGTCGGTCAAATATTTTTTGAGGAAAGGAAAAAATCAAAAAGCAAAATGGAAGTAATCCCCAATAGCAATTCACCAATGTCCAATCATTTCCCCACATTACCATATCTGAAACAGAGGCAAAGGGGAATAAGAAAGTACTGATAGCTTCGTACGGAAGAGAACCTGACAAAGCAGACTCAAGTGAAAAACTATCACCTCGATTAATGTATTTTGACAATCTCAACATACTCAACCAAGCCACCAAAGTCAATAATAAAAATGCCGCTCCAGAGAGTAATGCTCCTCCAATTATTTTTTTAAAAAAAGAAAAATCACGCTCGCGCAAAACCTGAACTAATCGAAAAATAAAAAGTCCTAACAAAATGTACACGGCTCCAACAAACACACCTGGATAACTTCCCAAAAACATTAAAGCGGTAATCGTAGCCAAAGAAATTGATCTCAAAATGGAAGGATCAGTTTCCCATTTTTTATAAAATAAAAATACCCACGGTAACCAAGATGCTCCAATCGTCCACCCAAGATGTTGCGCATTTCCAATCATAAAACCTGATAGCATGAAACTGGAAGCAGTCAATAATCGAGTTGTGCTAGACCAACCAAAATGTTTTCCTAATTGATAAAAACCAATCCCACTAAAAAAAAGATGACCTAAATATTGGAACTGGATCACCACGGCGTCATATCCAAAAACCCAACCGATTAGCCAAGTAATCGGATTCCAAGTATCATTGATGCCCAGCTGTGCAAAACCTCCGTTGAGAAATGGATTCCAGAATGGAAGTTCAACATTGGCAAGACATTCGGTGATATAGTAATTCCATGGAAGCGTAATATCCATGATGTCCCATTTCATCGTAGCTTGAAGGAAACTAATTTGCCACAGACTTCCGATAAGTAATAAGAATAAAAATAAATAATCTAAAAAAGTACTTTTTTCAAATCGCATGGCTTAAAATAACTATCTTTTTTTTAAACATTAAAACACTTCTTTTACTTTATAAAAGTATAAATTTGCGCCTTCTTATTTCTTAATACACAAATAATAAAATTATCATGAGGACATTAATTAAATTTTCATTCGTATTTATGATGTTAGCCTTAGTTGCTAGCTGTAATAACGATAAAACTAAAACTGCAGAAACAGGAGACGCAGTTGATACTAAAGCAACTCCAACTGCTGCTGCAAAAAGTTACTCTACAACTGCAGGTACCATTAACTGGACAGGAGCTAAATTAGCTTATGACCACACAGGAACTATGAACATTGAATCAGGTGTTTTTTCTGCAGAAGGAAATAAAATCAAAAGCGGAGATTTCATAATTGATATGACTTCTTTAAAAAACTCAGATTTGGCTAGCAAACCTGAAGACCAAGCTAAGTTGGAAGGACACTTAATGTCTGGTGACTTTTTTGATGTTGAAAAATTTCCAAAAGCGACATTCAGTATTACTTCTGTAGCTGATGCAGATACAGATGAGGCTAACAGTATGATTACTGGAAACTTGACTTTGAAAGGAGTTACTAAGAGTGTTACTTTCCCAGCATTGGTTGTAGCGAAAGAAGATGGATCTTTGACTGCTGTTTCTGATAAATTTAAAATTAACAGAACAGATTGGGGCGTAAAATATGGATCTGGCTTAACTGGTGCAATTGGTGATAATATCATTAGTGATGATATTACTTTGCAGATTAGCTTAGAAGCGAAATAATTTTCGTTAGGAAAAAAAATTAGGGCTGTTAGTGCTTCATGCGCTAACAGCCCTTTTTAATTTCTTTACTGTTCTTTAAAAATAGAAATTGTTCCATTCTCCCCTTTCTTTCCTTCATTAGAAATATACAACGTTCCATCTTGGTCAAAAACAATTCCCTCGGGCTGAGTATGTATTTTTTTATCTAATTTTTCTAGAGCGATGATCTTTCCTTCAGCATTAAGAATCATCATTGTTTTTCCTTTTGAGGATAAAATATAAATATCCCCACTCTTCGGATGAATGGCTAGTGCACTTGGATGAAAAGGGATATAATCTTTTTCAAGCTCGATGAATTTTTTGAAAACTTCTAGCTCCGCGTCAGTTTTATTTTTTTTCAAAAAAACTTGAAGTTCTGTCAATTCAATATTAAAAACAGGTGTCGAATCAACTTCATTAGTCGCTAAATTCAATGCATAGATTGCTCTTCTCGACATGCAGGAATGAATCACACAATTATCATGAAAACAAGGTGCACTTTTGCAAGCAATGAGTAAACGATTATTTTTGGTATCAAATGCAAGACCTTCTGAATCGTTCGGTTTTTTTAAAATGTATTTAGTTTTTTTTGCTTTGACTTCCTCTTTTTCGAGATCGCTAACTTCATAAACTGTTCCCGTACTTTTTATCACATATATTTTATCTCTAACCGTTTCAAGTCCTTCGTAATCACCTTGACCATGAAATTTGACTTGACGTTCGACTTCTCCTGAATTTTTATTGATAAAAAAGATGATACCTTGCTCATCATTTATCGCACAGAGATGTTCTCCACTTGGTGAAAAAGTAAGACCTGAAATTTCTTGTAGAGCCAATGGCATTTCGAGTGAACCTTGAGGTTCGTTGATGGTATAGGGAAGTACCTTTGGTGATTGTGCATGAATCAATTGTGATTTACAATTCACAAACAGAAACGCCAAGATTGGGATATAAAAAAGTAATTTCATTGATAAGTTTTTAGAGTCTCTAGGTGAAATAAAATCACCTTTACATTCAAAATAACAAGTGTACTCGATTAGACGAACTAATTATTTAAATGTAACTCAACTCAATTCTTTAATGCGTTCTTCAAAAAGGTAAAGGGGGGTTTCTGAATAAAGTTTTTGGTATTTGGCGAGTGATTTAATTTTGTACTTATCTTGTTGGGTAATTTTATGTAACCAAAAATAAATTTCACCTAACTCAAAATCACTAGTGTATTCTTTCAATAAGTTTTGTAGTATTCGTTGTGCCTTTTCTTTTTCCTTCATAGCAAACGCTAAATTGGCAGAGAAAATTTTAGCTTTGAAGATCAAATCTGGATTCCCTAAATTTTCAATCATCAAAATAGCTTCTTGGTGGAACGTTTGAGCTTCTTCAATTCGTCCAGCTTCAATTAATGCTACTCCTTTTTCTACTAAACTTTCACCTAGTACCAATTTAGTATTAATCAAGCGAGCTAATTCAATCGCTCGATTATAATAACTGATTGCATTCTCATAATCTTTTTGGATCATAAAAATATCGGCGAGCGCATTGACTGCTTTGGCTATTCCTTTTCGGTAATTTAATTCCTCAGAGAGGGCTAGATTTTTTTCTAAATATCCTCGGGCTAAATCAAACTCTCCTTCTTCACTTCGCAACTCTCCAAGCAAACCTAATGCGATAGCGATTCCTTGTTTGTCCCCTAATTCTTCGCTGATCGTTAAGTCTTTCAAAAAGTGCTCAGAGGCTTTTTGATAATCACCTTTTCTTTGATAAACGCTTCCGATACATCCAATTGCAATGGATACCAATAATTTATTACCTAATTCTTCGCTGAGTTTTAATCCTTTTTCGTAACTCTCCAAAGCTGCATCATAATCACCTTTTTCAAATAGAACTATTCCCATATTGGTGTACAGGTTTGCTTGTCCTTGAGAGTCATTTATTTTTTTACAAATAGCTAATTCGGATTCTTGCCACCGAATTCCTTCATCATAATTTCCTTCATTCATATGAGCCAAACCAAGGTTGGCAACTATGGCAGCATTGGCTTTGTCAGGATTATGAAGACGACTTAGTTCTATACTTTTGGTAAAATAAGATTTAGCATGATCATATATTCCTTGCCGAAAAAATAGTGTTCCTAAGTTTCCATACACTCGATATTTTCCAACATTGTCATCGGTAAATTCGAAGTGAGTGGCAGCTGCTTCGAGGTGAGTTTTAGCCTCATCATAATTACCTTTAAGCGTTAATAACTCACCAGTCAGATTATGAATTCTTCCAGAATATAAATGATCTTTTTGGTCTTTGATCAAGTCCATTGCCTCTTCGTAAACTTCTTGACAACGATCCCATTCTCCCACCAAACGAAGGACACTTGCTTTTTTTAACAATATACTTACTAACTCTTTTCGATCAGTCGTAGGATCTTTTTTATAATTTTCTACCAACTGTTGATAGAGGTCAAGTGCTCGAACATTTTGATATTTGAGGCGATTAAAATCAGCAGCTTTTAGTAAGTAAAAGTTAGTTTTATCTTCTATTTCTGCTTGTCCAAAATGAAAAGCTAAATCAGCATATCGTTCCTCGATTTTTCCTTCATATAACTTTTCAATCGCTTCAGCAATTAGTCGATGTAAGCGACGTAATCGTGCTCGAAGTTGCATGTCATAAACTGCTTCTCGAAGCAAGGAATGTTTGAAAATATACCTTAGCTCATTCACCGCTCGCCAAATTTGACCGCGCTCAGCCGTTTGAATTTGTTCTTTTAAAACGGCATTAGCATCGCCATTTCGAGCAATGAATTCTTTTTGAGCTTTCATTACTTCATTCAATACGGGAATCTCAAATTCCCTTCCGATCACCGCTGCGGCTTTTACCGTTTCTTTAACTAAAATGGATAAACGGTCAATTCGAGCCATCAAGATCGAGTTAATCGAGCTCGATAATTTGAGACTATTATCTTTAATATGCCAGACTTGTTTTCGTTTTTGTAACAAATTACTTTCAGAAAAATATTCAATAATTTGTTCGGCATAAAATGGATTCCCATTCGTAGTTCGCAACAAAAGTTTTTTGAATTCTAGACTAATGGGTGCCTGCAATTTTATTTCTGCAAAATGTTCAATGGCTTCAGGTTGAAGGATATTCAAATCAATTTCAAGAATCTTATGCTTTCCATCCAACAAAGTTTCCCTTGAAAATAGATGCACCTTCTCGCCATTATCATCATATCGACTTGTCACCAAAACAAAGATCGGATGACGCGTCATCTTCCTGGCAAACTCTTGTAAAAAGGCAATCGAATCTTGATCAAACCAATGTGCATCTTCTAGTTCCAAAACTACAGGTTGCAAACAAGATTCTGCTACGATTAAATTACTCAGCGCAGCTAGCGTATTTTGATATCTTCCTTTTGCATCTAGTTGTTGCCAAAGCGAGGTGGAACTATTGATTCCAACTTGGGCTGCCAAAATGGACTTAGTTCGAGAAAGTTCTTTTCGAATTTGATTAGCATCTTCATGATCAATTAATCTTTCATCATGGTAGAGATTCAAATATTTTCGTTCGAAAGATTCGATGTTTTGAATTTCGGTATTTTCAAAAGATTGCTCAAAGTAGCTTTTTAAAAAATAGATAAAAGGGTTGAGTGGTTTCTTCAAGATTTGGTCTGCTTGGCAAGCCAACCAACTCACACTTCCGATTTGTCGCAACTGAGATCGCATCTCAAATGACAATCGACTTTTTCCAATTCCAGCTTCTCCAAATAAGTAGGCCACTCCTGCAAATTCATTACTAAGAATTGGTTTTGAAAAATTAATAAGTTGTTCTAATTCATGTTGACGGCCAACCATTCGTCCTCCAAAGACTTGCTGATCATCAATGTTTTTTCCCAACAATTCATAGGTTGGAATATCTCGCTCAATCCCTTTGTATTGAACATCTCCCTTGTGATTAAACCTGAAATATTGATTTTTTTGAATCGTTTCATCCACGAGTACCTGACCATAATCTGCTTTACCCATAATTCGAGCAGCTAGATTGATTCGATTTCCGACGGCTGCATACTGACATCTTTCCACGCCACCTACCGTTCCTGTAAAGGCATTTCCAGTAGTAATTCCAATTCTAAATTGGAGTGGAGTAGTTCTTCGCAAATCTTTTAACTCCTCCTCCATCGCCAGTACAAATTCAAGTGCTCGCTCAATGTTATTTTCAAAAGTAACTGGTGCACCAAAAAAAGCTACGAGTACACCACCTTTATCTCCAAAATCGACTTCTTTGAAGTAACCTGAAAAGGAATGAATTTCGTCCAGAACCACACTCACAAATTGGTTTAACGCCTCATGTGTATTCACTCCCGTAAATGAAATAAAAACGGAAATCACATTTCGAAACTCGCCACTATCTTCATAATTAATTACTTCCTTGGGGAAAAAATTAGTTAGAATTTCAGGTTCTAATTCAGGAAGGTTATTGTTGCACGTTTCAATTTCAGGAAAATCATTTAGCTCTGTAAATCGAAAATAATTATCTTTTATTGATATTACGGGAGGGAGAAAATTTTCAAATTTGGTTTTGAAACTTTCGTTTAAAATAATTTCTTGTACCTCCGCTTCGGATTGAGAATAAGCCGCATCATTGATGGCTTTCCCTCGAAAGTAAAATGACTTTCGCTTATTTCCCACAATTCCCCATTCCACATCACCTTCGCCCAAACCGATTTTTATTCCAAAATAAAAATCGCCAAAGCGAGTTTTTCTAACGCCATTTTTTTGGAAAAAATCACGTAACAATTCTGCTGTCTTAATTAAAACTTCAGGAGTATCTTGATCAGAAGATTTAGGGAAAATAGCGGTGAAGGAATCGCCAGCGAAATAAGGAATGAATCCTCCCTCACAATAGACCAAATTAACGAGTGGTTCGAAAATACCATTAAGGTGAAAGGAAAGTTGTTCTGCACCTTCTTTCCCTTGCTTCATCAACGTTTCGGTCAAAGAGGTAAAACCAGACAAATCAACAAAGAGGGTAAATGCATCGAAATTACCATGTTCATTGCCTGCCTTGAATTGTTGTTGAATAAAATGTGGAATAAGGTTTCTCAACTAAGCTAAAATTAGATTTTTTTAGAAAACACTAAAGAAAGCAATATCTAAAATAAAAATGAAAAAAATCGATGGAATTGTTGTCAGAATAGAAGA
>CAYGRM010000087.1:0-20048 GCA_964352225.1 uncultured Saprospiraceae bacterium
ACTTGCGACATTTATTTCAAAGCAAAGAGCTTTTGGCTTCGCAAATTTCATCAATTCATAATTTGAGTTTTTATCTATGGCTAGTCGGTGAAGCACGACAACATATTATCGAAGGAGATTTTTATGAATGGAAAAAAGCAATAGTTCCAAATTTGACTCGAAGACTTTAAAAATAAGTGATGATTATTATTGATGAGTTTCCTGACTCAGGATATCTTAAGGAAATGTTTATTTTTGAAAAAGGGAAAATTATTATTTACACTCATCGTTCATCACTTATCACCAAAAAGTAACTTACCATTAAAAGCGTATGTTAAAAAAACTCGATTCGTATATCATTAAAAAATTCTTATCCACCTTCTTTTTTACGGTGCTGATTATCACGATGATCTCTATTATCATTGATTTTAGTGATAAAGTAGAGGATTTCATTGAGGAGGAAGATATCACCATGAAAATGATTATTGTCGATTATTATTTCAATTGGATATTGTGGATTAATGGCCTTTTATTTCCACTAGGTGTTTTGATTGCAGTTGTGTTTTTTACATCGCGCATGGCTTTTAATTCTGAGATTATTTCCATTTTTAATGCAGGAATTAGTTTTGGTAGATTAATGGTTCCTTATTTAGTGGCTGGAGGATTTTTAACAATATTACATTTAATTGGGAATCACTATGTCATCCCAAGAGCTAATGAAACTCATTACAATTTTCAGCATAAATATATATATAAGCATAGTCAAAAAGTAAATGATGCGAATATGCATCTGTTCGTGGGGCCGAATAAAAAAGTCTATGTTGAAAAATATTTTAAAAGAGATACCTCTGCCCGAAATCTTCGAATAGAAAAATTTGAAAACCATCAGCTAACCTACCTTTTCAAAGCAGGAATAGCCAAATGGATGGGGCCACCCAACAAATGGAAATTTAAAAACTATGAAGTCCGAACTTTCAACGAAAATCGAGAATCACTTGTAATTGAAGAGGGAACAGAATTAGATACCACGCTCAATTTGACTCATCTTGATTTCATCTATTATAATGAAGATAAAGAAATGATGACTACTCCCCATCTTTTAGCATTTATGGAAACTCGCAGGCAAAAGGGGAAAGGTAATTTGAAAAAATATGAAACTGAATTGCATCGAAGAACTGCTGAACCGTTTACGATTCTGATTTTGACTATTATCGGATTGGCGGTGGCCGCAAGAAAAGTACGTGGAGGCATGGGATTACATTTAGCAATTGGAGTAGGAATAGGAGCACTATATATTTTTCTTTCTAAATTTTCCATCACTTTTGCGACCAACGAAACTTTACCTCCTATGTTAGGCGTTTGGATGCCAAATATCATCTTTTTTATAGTAGCTGTCTATTTAGTTTCTAAGGCTCAAAAATAGATTCCTTCCTTTGATTTTATCCTAAAATTGGAAGAGATGTTATGCTTAATTGGATAACATCTCTTCTCATTTTTAAAAACAGCTATGTTTTGTTTAGAAAATTTTCAAAAAATATTGAAACTTCAAAAAAACAATTTAATTTTCAATTTTTTTTGAAAATTAAATAAGTTTAATAAGATTTGTAATGTCGATGCAAAATACTGATTATCAATGTTTTAAGGATATATAAAATGTTAATTTGAGAAAATAGTCCCCTAGGAGACTTCTTTTTGTTTAATATAAATTTGTGTTTTGTTTAACTATTCTGTAAATTTGAACCATATTTAAACAATACATTTTAAATTACTCTCTAAAACATATTTAACATGTCAACAATAGAATTTAACGGTCGATACGAGGGAATGTCAAAGTTACTTCACTCTTTTGCCTACAACCTCACTAAAAATACTGAGGATGCAAAAGACCTTTATCAAGAGACATCTTTCCGCGCGTTGACAAACAGAGACAAATTTCGTCCAGGTACAAATTTCAAAGCATGGTTGTTTACAATCATGAAAAATATATTCATCAATAATTATCGTAAAAAGATGCGAGCGAATACAATTATGGACTCGACTGATAACGATTACTATATTAATTCTGGTAATGTTGTAATTTCTAACAAAGCTGAAAGCAACATTATGATGGATGAATTAACAGAAATGATTGATGGGATGGAAGATGGAATTCGAATTCCATTCATGATGCATTACGAAGGTTTCAAATATCAAGAAATTGCAGATGAATTAGATTTACCTCTTGGTACGGTTAAAAGTCGAATCTTTTTTGCTCGAAAAGAGATGAAAGAATTGATTGGCAAGCGATACGAGAATGTGGCAGCTTTAAGAGAAAGAAACTAAGTAAAGTATTTTATTAAAAAAATATCAAATTTTTAAAAGGAAGGCGGCAAATGCAAATTTGTCGCCTTCTCTATTTTTTCGTAATTATGTTTTTGGAAAAATAAAAACGTATTTCAAAATAAATAAATGGACAAACAGTTCTTCACCAAACAACTTTTAAAATGGGCAAAAAGCATAGATCGTCCCATGCCTTGGAAAGGTGAAAAAAATCCATATCTAATTTGGTTATCAGAAATCATTTTGCAACAAACTCGAGTTGAACAAGGCCTACCTTATTTTTTAAAATTCAAAGAAAGATATCCAACTGTTCACGACTTGGCCAATGCGCCAGAAGATGAAGTGATGAAATTATGGGAGGGGTTAGGATATTATTCACGCGCTAGAAATTTACATTTTACAGCCAAAAATATCTCAAAAGAATTGGATGGTGAATTTCCCCAAACGTTGGAGGAAATTTTAAAATTAAAAGGCGTAGGAACTTATACCGCAGCTGCAATCGCCTCCTTCGCTTATGATTTACCCCATGCAGTTGTTGATGGAAACGTCTATCGGGTGCTTGCAAGATACTTTGGAATCGAAACGCCAATCGATTCTACTGAAGGGAAAAAAGAATTCACGACTCTAGCAAATACATTGTTAGAAAAAAAGAAAGCTGCCATTTATAACCAAGCAATTATGGATTTTGGAGCAATTCAATGCACGCCAAAATTAACAGATTGTAAGAATTGTTTTTTGAAAAAAAACTGCTACGCTTTCCAAAATGGCAAAGTCTATAATCTTCCGGTAAAGTCTAAAAAAATAAAAAAACAAACTCGATATTTTAATTATCTAGTGCTTAATTCGAATGGAAGTGTTTGGCTTCAAAAAAGAACACAGAAAGATATTTGGCAAAACCTTTATGAGTTTCCTTTGATTGAAACAGAAGCTCTTATCAAAAAAGATGTGCTTTCAAAAAATGAAATTTGGAACGATTTAATGGCTAACTTTGAGTTTGAAATAAAACACATTTCTACTCCTTTTCGACAGCAATTAACCCATCGAACGATCATTGCTACATTTTTAGAAATCGAACTTCCCAATAATTTTTCAAATAAAAAAAATACTTATATCAAAGTAGATCGAGAAAACTTAAGTAAATTTGCCTTCCCTAAAATTATCGATTTGTATTTAAAAGATAATTCATTAAATTTATACTCAATGCTCCAAGATTTGGAGTGAGAAAACTAAATTTTTTTATCACAAAAAACGCACATCATGATTAACAAAGTCATCTTAGTCGGCAACCTTGGAAAAGATCCAGAGGTTCGACATTTCGAAGGGAATTCTTCTGTAGCTTCTTTTTCGGTTGCTACAAGTGAATCTTATACAGACAAAACTACCAACGAGCGAAAAACTCAAACGGAGTGGCACAATGTAGTAATGTGGAATGGTTTGGCAGGAGTAGCAGAAAAGTATTTAAAAAAAGGAAGCCAAGTATATATTGAAGGAAAATTGACGACTCGAAAATGGCAAGATAAGGATGGAAATGATCGATATACAACTGAGGTCGTAGCAAGAACAATGAAGATGCTTGGGAGTAGAGAGGGAGGAAGCAGTTACAATATGCCATCAGGATCTGATTCATCTACTCAGGTTGCTAAAGAACCTGCTTCGAGAGATACACCAGTACAAGCGCCTGCTGAAAGAATTGCAGATGCACCAGATGATGATTTACCATTTTAGAAAATGAAATCTTAGATTTTCGGTAGGTTCTTTTCAAAAGAATCTACCGAAACATAAAAAATAAAAAAAATTGGATTCCATACCAGGAACATTATTTTCATCTTTTTTTAATTCCTCTCTTTTGCTAGCGGATTTTCCTTTTTGGGAGATAAGTAGTGCTGCAATTTTTATAATCATCTTATTAATGTGTTCGGCTTTGATTTCAGGATCAGAGGTAGCTTTCTTTTCGTTGTCCCCAAATGATATTGATGATTTAAAGCAAGATAATAGTAAAACGTCTCAACGTATTATTAAGCTCAAAGAGATGCCTAGGACTTTGCTAGCAACTATTTTGATTAGCAATAATTTTATCAATATTGGGATTGTAGTTTTATCCGATTTTGTTTTAGGTAAAGTGATGCCTACCGAAACTTTTACTAATTGGGCAATACAAATTGGAGCCGCAGATTATTTATCATTTCTTCCATTTTTAGATCCGACGAATGCTGACATTGCCTGGCTCGTAGAGAATTTAATCAAGGTAGTTGGAGTGGTTTTCCTTTTAGTGTTATTTGGAGAAGTCGCACCTAAGGTTTACGCAAATTTAAATAATGTGAAACTGGCAAAAATGATGTCAGGGTCATTGACTGCTTTAAATAGATTCTTTTCTCCAGGAAGCAAAGTATTGGTTAGTTGGACCAATGCTATTGAGTCTAGACTAGAAACCAGAGCACAACAAGCTAGTCTGATGAGTAAAGAAGACATTGATGAGGCAATTGAATTAACTGTACGAAATGATGATAATGCGGAAGAAGAAGTTGATATTTTAAAAAGTATTCTCAAGTTTGGAGATGTTACCGTAAAACAAATAATGTGCTCCCGAGTAGATGTAATTGCAGTAGAGTTTCGGACTGGATTTAAAGAAGTTTTAAAATTAGCTCGCAGAGTTAGTTTTTCTCGAATTCCAGTTTTTGATGATGACTTTGATAATATTACAGGGATTTTATACATCAAAGATTTGATTGGACATGTGGATGATGGAGATGATTTTGAGTGGCAAGCATTAATTAGAACTGACTTATTGTATATACCTGAGTCAAAGAAGATTAGTGATTTGCTCAAGGAGTTTCAACAACAAAAATTGCACATGGCAATGGTAGTGGATGAATATGGAGGAAGCTCAGGGATCGTAACCTTAGAAGATGTTTTGGAAGAAGTAATCGGTGAGATCAAAGATGAGTTTGATGATTTATCTGAGATTGAGTTTACTAAAAAAGACGAACATAACTATATTTTTGAAGGAAAAACCTTACTTAATGATATGTGCCGTGTGATGGATTTAGAAACTACGACTTTCGATGAAGCCAAAGGTGATGCAGATACTATTGCAGGATTGATGCTTGAGTTATTTGGGCATATCCCAAAAATCAATGCAGAGTCATCATACAATCAATATCGATTTAAAATCGTTTCTGTTAATAAACGACGAATCAAGCAAGTCCAAGTTACCTTACCAATTAAGACATAAATAAAATTTTTAATGATCAAGATTATTAATAGAAAACAACGAAGCATTTTGTTATTTGTAGGATTTGCTTTCTTCTTTGCCTTTGGTTTCATGTGGCAAAGTTGTAGTGATGAACCAGTCATTACTCCTAAGCCAAGAGGGTTCCCAAAAGTAGTTTACCCTGAAAAATCTTATCAATCTTTCGAGGAAGGATATTGTGATTTTACTTTTGAATATCCTACATATGCAAAGATCGAAAAGTCCAATTCGTTCTTTGACGAAAGTCCTAAGCATGAATGTTGGTTTGATATTTCAATTCCTAATTTTAATGCAAAAATTCATTGCACTTATTCTCCCATCGACGAAAAAGAAACGGGTGAAAAATTAAGAGCAGATGCATTTGAGTTAGCTCATAAACACAATATCAAAGCAAAGTATATCGAAGAGATAAAAATTGATACAAAAAATGGAGCCAAAGGATTCGCGTTTAATTTGGAAGGTGAAGTTGCTTCTCCATTCCAGTTTTATGTAACAGACGAGGAAAAACATTTTGTCAGAGGTTCGCTTTATTTTAATACGGAGGTAGCTCCAGATTCACTTGCTCCTATTTTTTCATTTGTCAAAAAGGATATTGAGCATATGATTAATACTTTGGAGTGGAAGGAATAAAGAAAATGAAGTCAAAAAAAGCGCAATTGAAAATTAATTCAACTGCGCTTTTTTTATTTTTTTGCAAAAAAAATTACTCACCACTTTTATGGTCAAAAACTTCAATTTCTTTAGTTTTTACAATTAAGTCAGTAAATTTTCCTTTGAATCGAGTTGCTTTTACGATATGATTATCAATCCAATGATAGTTTCCTCCCCGAGGTTTATCCATCAATAGTCCATGATATTTGAAGTTATGTTTTTTCAGCCAGAACTCAGTTATCTCTCGATGTTCCTCCGTTCTTGAAGTAAAAAAAGTAATGATGTGACCTTCGTCATACCATTTATTCAAAATTTGTAATGCATCAGGATATGGAAGTACAGTACCCATCCTTTCAGGTTCCTCATTTGGAACATCATCGCAAACCGTACCGTCAATGTCAATTAAATAATTTTTCACACCATCAGCCAAAACAGGACTGATCAGTTCACCTTTTTCATTAAAGGTATCTTTTAATTCATGTTTATTATTTTCGCTCATGATTTCAAATAGGTTAATATTTTACAATAGAATATATAAATGGCAAAATTATGCCAAGGGTAAATCTTGATCTAAAAGTTGATTTATTGATTTTATGATATAGTCAGTATCCTTGGTTAGGTAGGAAATGCAAAAGTATTGAAAACTTTATTCAAAAGTGATAAAATCTTCAGGATTTATTGGTTTTCCTTTGTGCCATAGCTCAAAATGAAGATGCGGACCATTCGAGAGGGTTCCAGTATTTCCAATGATTGCTACTGCTTCTCCAGCTTTTACATAATTCCCGATTTCTTTAAGCAAAGCTGAATTATGTTTGTAAAAAGAAATTAAATTATTAGAATGCTGAATGGAAATGGTATTTCCCGTTTCTAAAGTCCAGTCTGATGAAATCACGAATCCATCTAGGGTTGCTTTGACAGGCGTGTTTTTAGGCGCTAGAATATCTGTACCATAATGTTTTTTGTCGGGCATAAACTGTTCGCTCACCACTCCCGTGATTGGAGGAATGAAGTATACTTGTTCCAAAGGTATATCATTAGAAGAAACATTTACCGATCCCATTTTCAATCTTTGTTGAGATTGAACTTCTTCTTCGACTTCTTGGCGAAGTATTTCATCCTCCTTGATGATAGGGACAGCTTGGAGAGAATCAATTTCAATTACTTTTTCCTCTTGGACATCATTTTCTGTTTCATCATCGCCAGTTATCATTCTTCTAAAACTGTCGGTGTAATTTTTTTGTTCTTTTAGCTGTTTTTCTAAATTAGCAATGGTTCTATTGATCTCTAATAAATCACCCGAACTTGCATCTCCATAGCCAGGAACGAGCCTCTTAATGGGTGTAAAAAAGATCAAGGTTGAGACCAAAATAACCAAGATAACGATTGCTGCAGAAATTGCTACATATAAATTAAGCAAAGAAAGTTTGTAAGAACCCACCTCTTCAAATGATTCGTCATTCATTACAACCAAACGGTAAGTATTTCGGAGTTTTTCCTTAAAATTCGCCCAACCTTTTTCCTTGCTATTTTTGGTACTCATTGTACACTATTTTGTTAAAATTAAAATAAATTTGTATTCTATTGGTTTTAATAAGTACACGTATCCAAAACTGTTGTTTTCCGTAACAAATACAAGGATTTTGAGTATTTGTTTAAGATTAAACTCGCTCAAAAACTTCTGACAACAAGTTTCTTCAAAATATTTCTTTTTTCGAAAACGAAATTAAACAATTTTTTGCTTTGAAAAGATTCAATACACTTTTATCCCTTTGGGTTTTTATTTTTTTTATTTCTTCTTGCGCTACTCAAAAAAGTAAAGAAGATCCATCCAAAGTCGGTAAATTTTACCACGACGTAACGTCCAAATACAATGGATATTTTAATGCTAACGAACTGCTTGAAGCAAGTGTGATGACCTTGAACGAGCAGCACCAAGATAATTATAACAAAATCTTAAGTGTCTATAAATATTCGGCAGCTGATAATCCAACTGCGGTGGCTGGTGATTTAGATAATGCGATTAAAAAAGTTTCCATCGTGGCAAGCCTTCACCCTGCTAGTCATTGGAAAGATGATTGTTACCTTTTGATGGGGCAAGCTCAATACGTGAAAAAAGATTATGAATCTGCAGAGGAAACTTTAGAGTTTATGGTAGATGAATACGATCCTAAAAATGCAGGCAAAAAAAGAAAGAAAGGGAAGAAAAAGAAAAAATCTAAAAAGCAAAAAAAGAAAGAAGCAAAAGAAAAGAAAAAGAAAAGAGAAGCAACTCAAAAAGAAAAGAAAAAAGCACAAGGAAAAAAAAGAAAAGAAAAAGAAGCAGCTCGTAAAAAAAGAATAAAAGCAAGTAAAAAGAAAGCAAAACAGAATAAGAAAAATAGAAAGAAGGGCAAAAAATCTTCCTCTAAGAAAAAGACTACCGAAGAACCAGAGGTAAAAGCTCCTGAACCTGAACCAGAAGTAAAGGAAGAGCAGCAAGAGGAACAGAAGAAAGAAAAAGACGAATCTGAAAACTACTTTTTGAAACACAAGCCTGCGTTTCAAGAAGGTGTTTTATGGTTGGCTCGAACTTATATTGAAAGAGATAAATTTGATCAAGCTGCTCGATTGATTGATCGGTTGAAATCAGATCCAAGTACTTTTAAAGAAGTAAAAAGAGATTTAGCACCTGTCGAAGCTGACTTTTACTTAAAGCAAAAAAAATATGATCAAGCAATTGCACCGCTAGAGCTAGCAATTGATCTGACAAAAAATAAAGGTGACAAAGCAAGGTATGCCTATATCGTAGCTCAACTTCATCAGAAACTTGGACAAGGTGAACCAGCGTATGCTTATTTTGAAAAAGCTAAAAAGTATAGTCGAAATTATGAAATGCGATTTAGCTCGCAACTCAATATGGAGACCAATGCATGGTTAAATGGAAAAGCTACAGCAGACCAAACTATTACTCGATTGAATAAAATGTTGAAGGATGATAAAAATGAAGAGTATCAAGATCAAATTCACTATGCTTTAGCAAGTATTTATTTGAAAACAAATGAGACAAAAGAGGCGATTGCTAATCTTCAATTATCACTAAATAAGAGTGAAACTAATCCTGCTCAAAAAGCAGAATCTTATTTACTGTTAGCGCAGTTATTTTTCCAGGACGAAAACTATGTGTCTTCTAAGAATTATTATGATAGCACATTATTAGTGATGGCAAAAGCGGATGATCGATATCCTGAGGCGCAAAAGTATGCGAATAGTTTAACTGAAATTGCTGCAAATATTCAAATAATTGAATTGCAGGATAGCTTACTTAGAATCAGTACATTATCAGATGACGAGAAGCGCAAAATAGCAGCTAAGCTAAAAAAAGAAGAACTTTCCCTTGTTAAAACTGAAAGTGCTAAACCTAATAATAAAACAGGAGGTGCTAGACCAAATATAAGACCTAATCGAGGAACTCAATTTGTAGAACCAAGTACATGGGTATTTTATGATGATAAAAAAGTTAAAAAAGGTAAAAAATCATTTGAAAGAAAGTGGGGAAATAGAAAATTGGAAGATGATTGGAGAAGATCCAATCGAAGAGGGGCAAGCCAAGCAGATGAGGAGGTTGTTGAAAACGAAGAAGTGGAAGGAAGCGACCTGACGGATGACGAAATTGCAAAAATATTAAGCGATGTTCCTAACACTCCTGAAGAGATAGCAGAGGTAAAAGGGAAAATTAAAGATGCGTTGTATGAGTTAGGAACTCTATACCGTGATCGATTAGAAAATAATGAAAAGGCAGTCGAGACTCTAGGCAAACTTGAAAAGCGTTTTCCTGGAAATGATCATGAGTTAAATGCATGGTACTACCAATATCTTTCTTATACCGATTTGACTCAACCACCAACGGCTAAAATCTATAAAGATAAAATTATAGGAAAATATCCTGAATCGACTTATGCAAGAGTATTGAACGGAAATGCGGTAGCATTTGAGAATGAAGAAGAAAGATTGAAGAATTACTACAAAGATACGTACTCTGATTTCGCTAATTTGGAATATCAAAGAGCCTATGACAAAGTGGTAAGAGTGAAAGAATTATTTGGCGAAAAAAATAACTTACAACCTAAATTTGCTCTATTGTCTTCTATGTGTATTGGAAATTTAAAAGGACGTGGTGAGTATGTAAAAGCATTAAAGGAAGTGGTTGCTCAATATCCAGAAACTCCTGAACAAACTAGAGCAAAAGAAATCTTACGACTTTTGGGTGAATTGAAAGAAGATCCATCAATTCCAAAAGAAGGAAGTGCAGAGGGCAAATTCAAGTTACAGGACAATAAGGTACATTATATGATCGTAGTGCTTAAAGGTGGAAAAATCGAGTTGGGAGATGCAAAAATAAAAGTGTCAAATTACAATCGGGAATTTCATAAGACGGATAAACTTCGAATTTCTAATATTTACTTAGGAGCTGATACCAATACTCCAATTTTAGTTATTCGTCGATTTAAAGATAAAAATAATGCAGTATCTTATTTTCAAGGAGTTAGTGCTAATAAAAAGAAATTTTTAGGAGACAATAATGATTATGAAGTATTTGCGGTAACCCAACATAATTATCGAGAAATTCTCAAAGCAAAATCAATAGAAGGTTACCGAGACTTTTTTGAAAAAAATTACAAATAACGAAATCAAATTTTAATATAAAAAATAAGCCTCCCAGCAATTCAGCTCCGGAGGCTTATTTTTTTTTGAAAAAAAATAATTACTCAGGAACTTTTTGGAATTGTTCGATGTATTTACTCTTGATAATCAATTTTAATCAAGTAAATGCATGCTTGTCATCCCCTTCACGTTCAATTAATTTGACATCGAAGGATAAATTTTTAACTTTATGTTATTAACAGAAGACATTTTGACTAAGCGAAATCACGATCAAATTTTCGAAGAAGAATTTTTGCCGCATGCCGATGCGTTAAAAACATTTGCCTATCACCTCACTTACAACGAGACTGATGCAGATGATTTAGTGCAGGAGACTTACTTGAAAAGTTATCGATTTATCGATAAATATCTTGTAGGTACTAATGCGAAAGCATGGTTGTTTAAAATTTTGAAGAACGAGTTTATCAACCGTTATAGAAAAAAAGTAAAACGACCAAAAGCCGTCGATTTCGAAGAAATTATCCATTATCATAACGAGGAAGGAGATAATCCATACTCTAGTTATGTGGATTTACGAGTGGAACTTTATCAAGCCATGATGGGAGATGAAGTGACTACTGCGATCAATAGTTTGGCAGTAGACTTCCGAACTGTAATCTTACTTTGCGATATAGAAGGATTCACCTACGAGGAAATCTCTAAGATTATTGATATTCCAATAGGAACAGTTCGATCTAGATTATTCCGAGCTCGAAATATGTTGAAAGAAAGATTGACGAAGTATGCCGCTGAGCACGGTTATAAGGATAAACGAAAGAAGTAAATATTTAGGTGACATTTAATCCTAGGCATATTTTTGTTGAAAAAATGCGAGGGCTTAAGTGTCACCTTTTTTTGTAAAATAAATTTTGAGAAATTAAAAAATAGAGAGCGTCATTTGCTCTCCAATTTATTCATCAACTATTTTCAAATCAGAAAGACAGCAATTATTAAGTTCATCAATAAATATTCATAAAATGAATAATAGATTAGTAACCATTAGCTCCACCATATTAGAACCGACACTTTGTCTAAGTTCTGTAGGTCGTTCGATTGGACTAGTCTTTGACTCATTGCTGAATGATTTTGATTGTTGAAATTTTCGTGTTTTTGAGAGTAGTTTAAAATTTTATGTCATGGATAATACAACTAATTATCAGCAACTAGTACAAAAAGTCACCATGTATTTAGATAATGAGTTAACGAAAGAAGCAGAAATAGAACTACTGAAAGAAATAAGAAAAAATCCTTCCTTCAAAGAATTACTTAATCAAGAGCAATCTTTTAGAGATTTTTTGAAAAGTAAAATCCACAGACGAAAAGTTTCTCCAGCTTTAATCCAATCCATCAAAGACAAAATACGCGTTCCTATTCCACCTAACCATTAGCTTAGTTTCTCTTCCAAATGGAAGGGATAGGAAAAATAAAACCACTTTATATACTCTTATCAATTGGCTTTTGCTTTTTTTATATGAAAAAAATCAAAAGCCAATTCTATGATTTTTTTGCAAGTCCAATTTGGGTACTCTGCGGATAAAGTTTATTTTTGCACCACTTTTATGTAGTATGGTGACAAACAGATCATTTATTAAAAAAATGGAAATGTATTATTCACAAAATCCCTTCTTTTATTAGCTACGCTAAATCTCATTTTTGCAGGTGGATCAAACTTGCACCTACCTTTTAATTTTTATTAAAAAATCTGTTTTGAAAAATGTTTTGAATTTATCAAAGCATAATCAATCAAAATTAAACTTTAAGAAATGTTAGATAAATTAACAGCTATTTACGAGAAATATGTATACATCGAGGAGCAATTAGGAGACCCTTCTGTTGTATCTGATATGGATCGATTCACTAAGTTGAATAAGGAATACAAAGGCCTTGAAGAGATCGTAAAAGTTTATAAAGAGTATAAATCTGTAATAGAAAATATAGAATCGGCTAAGGAGATGTTGGCCGACGAGGAAATGAAACAAATGGCTCAAGAAGAGTTAGAAGAGCTAATACCTCGTCAAGAAAAATTGGAAGAGAAAATAAAAATTCTGTTAATTCCAAAAGATCCAGAAGATGAGAAAGATGTGATTTTTGAAATTCGTTCTGGAACAGGAGGAGACGAGGCAAGTTTATTTGCGGGAGATTTATATAAAATGTATTCGCGATATTTTTCTCTTCAAGGCTGGAAAGTGGAACCCATCACGATTAATGAAGGAACAGTTGGAGGTTATAATAAAATTGTTTTGGAAATAAATGGGACAGACGTTTTTGGAAAATTGAAATTCGAATCTGGCGCCCACCGGGTGCAAAGAATTCCAAAAACAGAATCACAAGGGCGAGTTCACACCTCAGCAGCAACAGTTGTTGTGATGCCAAAATTTGAAATGGAAGATATTGATATTAATAAAGCAGATTTACGAAGAGATACTTTCCGAGCGAGTGGAGCAGGAGGGCAGCACGTAAACAAAACAGAGTCGGGAGTTCGTTTTACGCACCTTCCAACAGGTATTGTTGCAGAAAGTACAGACGGTCGTTCGCAGCATAAAAACCAAGATATTGCCTTACAAAGGTTGTATGCAAAAATTCATGAAACTCAAAAAAATCAACATGATTCGAAAGTAGCTGCAGAGCGAAAATCATTGGTTGGTTCTGGTGATCGATCAGACAAAGTGAGAACTTATAACTACCCTCAAAATCGGGTTACCGATCATCGAATAGGTTTATCTTTAAATAAATTGGATAAAGTTATTGGTGGGGATATTGAAGAAATAATCGAAGCCTTACAGATGGCAGAAAATGCAGAAAAGATGAAATCGGAAACAGAATAATAAAATTTATCCATAAAACGAAAAAGCGGTATCGACATTTTGTCGATACCGCTTTTCTATTTTGGACTCTTACAGAATTATCTCCTTTTTAATAATTGAGTTGCTTTTTTAGAGCCTAATTTTTCAGCCTCTTTCCAATCTTTTAAGAATCCATTCTTTCCAGCTTTTTCTCTAGCTATACCTCGGTAAAGATATTTATCAGCATCAGAGATTTTATCTTTTCCTTTTTCAATTTTGAGTACTTTGTCGAAAGCATTGAAAGCGGTTTCATAATCGCCAATTTCTAACAATGCTTTTCCGTAGTCAAACCAAACTGCTCTTTTGAAAGGGATATTTGGGTTTCCTGGTTTGAAATTTCTTGCACAGAAAAATTTTAGATCAGGAATAGCACCTGCATAATCATTCAAGGCAAAATGGCATTCTGCTTTGTAGCGCCGAGCTTGCCAATATATTGGTTGAAGTGGGATAGAAGTCTTGATGGCTAAATCAAAATCTTTAATTGCATTCTCCCAATTTTTATTCACTTTCTCTACGTTTCCTCTGCCAAAATACGGTTCTGGATTACTTGGAGAGAAATCAATACTTTTCGTGAAATCATATATTGCATCTTCATAGTTTTTCAATTTGAAATTGATAAAACCTCTACGTTCATACGCTTGAGCATGACGATCGTATTTTTCGATGGCTTTGTTTAATGATTTAATTGCTTCGTCTTCTTTTCCTTTTTTCTCTAATAATTCTCGCCCTTTCAAATAAGCTTGAACTGCAGATCGATCACTTTTAGGCTCGATGATGCCATGATGGAGAATTTTACCATTCTCAGTCATCCATGCAGTCATATTACCAGCAACAGCAAATTGAGCTACGTACTCTAACATGCTAATTGTGTTTTTCCAACTCTTTTCAGAGCCTTGGGTAATAAATCTAGGAACTGTGAGTGAGGCGGAAGCCTCATCAAAGATTTCTTCTTCTTCAAGTAGAATGTCAAATTTGTAATAACTTTCTACTCGGTGTTGGTACATCTTAAGTACCGTTTCGTAACTTTTTGCGCTTCCAAATTCTAAGCGTCCGGTCCAAATTGTCTTGTAAGTCATCTTGCTGTCTGTTTGAGGAATTAACTAAAATGATTTAATGAAAAAATAGAATAATGTTACCTGTTAGATAAGTATAACAATATTCAAACTGGTGTAGTTCCTCAAGATTTGTTAGTTCAATTTTTTTAAGATTCCGATTGTTATCATTCTCAAAACTAACTTTTGTGCGAAGGCGTTAAACCTATGCTACACGCAGTTTACTCATGTATGTATCAGTAATTTTACTTTCTCGAAAATTGTATGAATGTTTTGCCCTATGAATGGGCGAGTGTTGATGGGAAAAATAACTAGTTTTCTATTCCTAAAAGCGAACTACAAAGTTATGCTAAAATTTTGGTTTTTTCAATTAATATTTGCATGTTTGCAGGCTTTTTTTGAAAAACATGTGTGTAAATTTAATTTAAATAAATTTAATTTCATAATCAACTGATAATCAATCGAAAACAAATGCTAAATTAGTTACATTTTTATAGAATAAATGTAACTAATTTAGGTCATTAGGCCCAAACCTTGCATCCTTCAGTACAATTTGTGCAAATATCTATCTGATCTCGCCCTTTTAGCAAAGTTTTTCTAAAATTATAATATTCATCACTTCGCCATATTTCTTGAAATGTTGCTTCTTTTAAATCGCCTAAACGATGTTCTGCATCTTTATCAAAGCAGCAAGGGACAACTAATCCATCCCAAGTAATCACACAGCTATGCCACAATTTCCAACAATGATTAAGTAATTCGTTCTTTATGGTATATTTTCCGTTGTCTTGTTTTTTATATCGAGCGTATTTTTCTATAGTTGGAATCAACGGATTCCCATTTTCATAATCATAGACTTGAGCCGTTTTTAATTTGACTTCATCTACTCCAATTTCTTCGGCTAAGCGATAAATATCTGGAATTTGATGCTCGTTTGGTTTTACAACTAAGAATTGAAAAATTACATGAGGTGTTTTTGACTTCATTTTCTTTTTCCACTTTATAATATTTTTTGCTCCTGCTAAAACATTTTCTAATTTGCCTTCTTTTCGGTAATTTTCATAAACTTCTTGGGTTGTCCCATCGACTGAAATAATCATTCGATCAAGACCGGACTCAATTGTTTTCTTTGCATTAGCATCATTTAGAAAATGGCCATTGGTAGAAGTTATCGTATAAATACCATGATCGCTAGCATATTTCACCATATCTAAGAACTTTGGATTAATGTATGGCTCACCCTGAAAATAAAAAATGAGATACATTAGTTCTTTATGAAGTTCATCTATTGTTTTTCGAAAAAAATCTTCCTTCAGGTTTCCTGTAGGACGTGAAAACGACCGAAGCCCACTAGGGCACTCTGGACAACGCAAATTGCAGGCTGTAGTTGGTTCGATAGAGATAGTAAAAGGTAATCCCCATTGGATGGCTTTGCCTGTCCAGCGAGTTAAATAAAAAGAAGACATTACCTTGATAATATTCCAAATACGGGCTGGGCGAAGTTTAGAAATAAAGTTGAGGGAATCGTGCCAATATAAACTCATACGGTTTTTGTTTTTTGAAAATCAAAGGTAATAGAAAAAATAACTTTCGATAAATTCTAGCTGTACATTTGAAATTGTAATAAATTCTGATTTCTAGTCAAAAAATGAAATGAAAATTGTTACAAAAAAGAGGTTTGATATTAAAAATATTATTAAATTTAAAGAATGTCTATTGCTTTAGAATCTAATAACCAGTTAATTATATTATTTGTTTTTTTGTAATGTAAAGAAATAAGGAAAAAATAATTAAAAAGCTTGTCACACTAACTCTCAACATATGATTGTTTTTTGAAAATTGTAGATTGTGCGGTGTGTTTATTTACCATATATTTGAATCAACAAACACACAATAGGACATGAGAATACTTACACTTTGTATTTTTTTTTCCTCCCTAATTGCTTCCCCTTCCCAAAATCTAAAAACTGTATCCCAAAATTTTTCGGTTCATCATTTAACTACGTCATTGATTACTCAATTGGATGGAGATGTTGAAATTGTGCCATGGGAAAAAGATGAATTATTGATTGAAACTTCGATAATGGAGGAAAACGAAAACGGATCTGATTATACTTTAAACTACATTATTAAAAAGAAGAACTTCGAATTAGAGTGTTTTTTGATTGGTGATGCTAGAACATTGCTTTTGACCTCAAAAAAAATCAATAATACGATTTTTTCAAAAGGACAAAAACATCAAACTAAAAAGACATTTAAGATATACCTTCCAAAAAGATTGCATTACGCGATTCAGTAAATTTTAAAATTTACATTTGGAAAAAGATAAACTTCTGACCTAGAGAGGAGCTGTTCATAAAATGTATGAATCAGTTCCTTTCTTACATTTGGAACTATACTAGTTTATAAAAAGAGCACTTTGTAAATATCTTGTTACAAAGTGCTCTTTTGATTTAATTTAATTTTTTATAAAATTAACTCTTGCTCCAAGTCGTTCCCTCTTTTCCATCTTTGACTTGAATTTCTAGATCTTTGAGTGAGTCCCTAATTTTATCAGAAGTTCCCCAATCTTTATTTGCCCGAGCATTTTGTCTAAGTTCGATGATTAGTTGCATCAATCCGTCAGCTATTCCATTTCCACCGCTAGCACCAATCTCTTCATCCAATAATCCAAAAATGTCATATATAAAGGTATTGAAAGTAGCTTTTAATCGATCCAACGTTTCAGTTGTGATATCATTGAAAGAAAGATGACCTGCGCTTAAGCTATTTATTTTACTCACTAATTCAAATAATCGAGCCATTGCCATTGGAGTATTGAAATCATCACTCATTTGTTGGAAAGCCTTGTCCAGTAAGTCATTGATCTCAGTATCAAGTTCTGCCGCAGATCCATTTGTAGCTTCCATCTTTTGCAATAGAGCATTAGCTTCCATCAATCGTCGGTATCCTTTTTCAGCATCTTGCAAGCCTTTGTCAGTAATATCTAATGTACTTCCATAATGAGCTTGTAGCATAAAAAACTTAACTACCATCGGGCTGTAAGCTTTTGTAATGTGCGGACTATTGCCTGTGAAAAGTTGCTCAGGAGTGATAGTATTTCCATCGCTTTTCGACATTTTTCGGCCATTCATTTCAAGCATGTTGGTATGGATCCAATAGTTGGCAGGTTGGCAACCACATGCACCATGATTTTGCGCTACTTCATTTTCATGATGAGGGAATTTCAAATCATTTCCTCCTCCATGAATATCAAAAGTTTTCCCCAAATATTTTGTACTCATTGCTGAGCACTCCAAATGCCATCCTGGAAATCCAACTGACCAAGGCGAATTCCATCTCAAGATATGATCATCAGATGCTTTCATCCAAATCGCAAAATCAGAGGGATGTTTTTTCTCGCTTTGATTTTTCAAATCGTCTCTAGTTTCGGTAAGTAGATCATCAATTTTTCTACCTGATAATTGGCCATAAACTTTTTGCTCCTCTGCGAATTTGATCGTATTGAAATAAACAGATCCGTTTGCTTCATATGCCAAACCATTATCAATAATCTGCTGAACCATATCGATTTGTTCGATAATATGGCCTGTTGCTCGTGGTTCGATACTTGGAGCTAAAGTGTTGAATATTTTCATCATGTCATGAAAACCAACTGTATATTTTTGGGCAACTTCCATTGGTTCTAACTTTGCCAACTTTGCACCTTTCGACATTTTATCTTCTCCCTCGTCGGTCAAGTGTCCTACGTCAGTAATATTTCGGACATACCTAACTTGATATCCTAAATGCATCAAATACCTATATATCACATCAAAGCTTACGAAAGTTCGGCAATTGCCAATATGCACATCACTATAAACCGTAGGTCCACAAACGTACATACCAATGAAACCTTCAGTAATTGGTTGGAAAAGTTCTTTTTGTCTAGTTAGACTGTTTTGAATATAAAGTTCATTTTTCATGTGGCAAAATTACATATTTCGTTTTTAAAAAATATAAATAGATCCGATTAAGTGTACGTTTTTTTTGGAAAAAGTATTGAGATATAGCGTGGAGCGTAATGTGTATTGAGCACATTTTGACCATCAAAATCTTAAGTTTAAATACTTCTGCTAAAAAGAAATTTTACAAATAACTGGAAAATGATCAGAATAGTTCTCTTTTAAAATTTCGTGACTTTGCACTTCAATTTTTTTGTGAGTCAAAATATAATCAATTCGAAGTGCAGGAATACTTCCCGCATAAGTAGTGCCAAAACCAGTTCCTTTTTCCTTGAAAGAATCAGTCAAATTTTTGGCTAAAAGATGATAAGTATAAGATTGAGGGGTATCATTAAAATCACCGCAAACGATTACAGGATGAGGACAAGTTGCGATGTGATTCGCAACTTTTTGAGCTTGTTCAGCACGAAGTTTTGCATAATGCTTGAATTTACCCATCATGCCTTTGATGTCTTTGAGGGTTTCTTTATTTCGCAGATCACCCTCTTGTCGAACTTTATCAGCAGTACTTGAAATTCGATTCGATTGTAGATGAATACTATAAATTCGAACTTTTTTTTCATTAATGATTAAATCTGCCCAAGCACAAGAATTGCTTGTTGACCCAAAATTGATTCCACCAGAATTTACAATAGGATATTTTGAAAAAATGTAAGCTCCTCGTTTATTAAAGGAATGAATGAAGGGAAAATTGAATTTCTCTTTGATAAAATTGACATTGCGTTTTAAGGTTTCTTGGGTACAAAGGATTTGGATTTCTTCTCCTCTTTTTAAAAAATGAACGAAATCATTTTCGTGCTTTTCTCTTTTCTCTATATCTCGTGTGGCAATGCTTAAGCCCTCCAAGTTTTTAATATTATAAGTACCGATAGTAATTGAATTTGCAGTTTCCGTTTTTTCAAAAAAATTAAATCCTACAAAACTGGTTACCTGTCCCCATCCCAAAATGATACATCCAAGAGAAAGAAATAAGTATTTCTTTTTTTTAACAAACCAAAATATAACCATGATAACATTACTCAGCAATAACCAAGGATAAATCAAGCCAAAAAAAGAAAATTGCCAAAAGTGACTAGGATTAATAAAAGGGGAGAGGTATGCAAAAAAAGTTGCAAAAATGACTAACACATTGATCCACCGCATTAAATTTTCGAATCTGCCCACGATGTTAGTTTTTGAGAAAATAAGAGTAGCTAGAAATATTAGAATTTATTCGTTTAAAGTTGGATTTTAGACATTTTACGGTCACCATAAGACTTTATTTTACAAT
>CAYGRM010000088.1:0-19984 GCA_964352225.1 uncultured Saprospiraceae bacterium
AATAGGGATTGGCTTTTCTGGTCCATCTGGTAGTATCTCTCTTTCTTGCAAAGGACGTAAAACTTTGGCCTGCAGATTAATTTCCATTTCACCGATTTCTTCTAAAAATAAAGATCCGTTATTGGCCATTTCAAACATCCCACGCTTACGAGTATTGGCTCCAGTAAAGGCTCCTTTTTCATGTCCAAAAAGTTCGCTTTCTAAAAGTTCTTTGGGTATTGCACTCATATTTACAGCAACAAAAGGCCCTTTCTTTCGAGAAGAATTATAATGGAGGCTTTTTGCAATAACTTCTTTTCCAGTTCCAGTTTCACCGGTTATAGAAACAGTAATGTTGGTTTTAACCGCTTTTTCTAACATGGAAAATACATTTTGCATAGCCTTGCTATCTCCAATAATACTTTTATCTACTTTGTAATTAATTTCTAGTTCTTCTCTAAGGGAGTGGACTTCTTCTTTTAGTAGATTTTGTTGTTTCACCCGATTGATGGTGTGCAATAATCTGTCATTGGTTTCACTATCTTTTGTGATATAATCATAAGCACCTTCTCTTAGTAATTTGACAGCTGTCGAAACGTCTTGTTGGCTAGATAATATGATCACAGCAATATCCTTATTGTAATCTTTAATCTTCTTTAAAACTTCCTCACCTGTAATATCTGGTAAAGAATAATCTAAGGATACAATGGAAGGATTCAAATGAAGACTTTGTAAACATTCTTGCCCAGTAGTAAAGACATGTACTTTGTGATCAGGATTTAATTCCATGACGTACTTCACTAATCGTTGATACATCGGATCATCCTCCACTACAAAAATAGAAGTAGGTTCGAATTTGGATTTCATATTTGTTTTTGCGTTAGTAAAAAAATGTTGATTAGTTATAGTTGGGTTTAATTCAATTTGCTTAAGATAAAATCAACCAATATTATGCCATAATTCTCATTTTGAGATAATGTTCTCATTTTGAAAAAAAGATTAAATCAAGTCACATTGAATTTTTCTTTATTTATAAGGGTTCCTTCGTTTTAATTTTTCTAAAAATAATTTTCTTCGATCCTAACATTCTGATCGCAATCCCTATTTTTTTTCTTGAAACGATAATTTTTTCTCATTTCGAGAAAAAATAAAACAGATTAAGTAATTTTTAAATGTATACTGCAATGATAATTAGGGGTTTAGGTAGTTGAATGGATATGGCACTTTTAATGATTAGATATTATTGCCAACAATAATTAAAATAATCATTCTAAAAACCTGAATTTGAAATCAAATCAAATTGCCATGTATAAATTTATTTATCCATTCCTTTTTATCGTTCTTCTTTCTTCTTGCCATACTTCTAAGCCACTTTTTAGTACGATGATTAACCAAGAATTAAACGATTCTTTGGTATTTCAGATATTGAAACCGATTGAGCCAGTCTTGAAGATGGGTGATAAAATTACGATGAGTATTTGGAACCATAATGACCTAAGTATTGGGTCGGTGAATAGCGTGTATACTTCAAACGAGGGAACTGGAAAATGGTTACTACTTGATGACGAGGGTAAGATAAATTTGCCAAAAATCGGCCGAGTAAAATTAGGTGGTTTGACAGTCAAAGAAGCTAACTATTTTTTAGAGCAACAGTACGGCGTAATTTTAAAAGATCCCATCATAAACATTCGTGTGTTGAATCATTTCGTAACGGTGCTAGGAGAGGTAAATAATCCAGGCAGGTATAGCTTGGATAATGAAACGGTTTCATTAATTGAGATCTTAGGAGAAGCCAAAGGGTTAACTGCCTATTCCAAAAACGAATCAGTTGAATTGATCCGAATCTTAAATGGGCAGTCCATTAAACTCTCTGTTGATTTTTCCGACTTAGTAAGTCTTCCAGATAAAAATATAATTCTTCAGCCCGATGATATTATTCATGTCGGCGCCACCAAAGCAAAATCTAATGACAGGAATTTAGGAAAAGTTAGTTTGATTACCAGTATTGTAACTGGAGTTGCAGTAATCATTTCAGTATTCGCTAAGTAATCGTTTTAACTTTTTTCTAAAAAAAAATATCATGAATAAAGAATTTCAAACGCTGATAGTTCCTGTTTTAAAAGGGTTGCCCATTATAATTATTTTAGTAATTGGTGCGATTACGATGGCAGCTAAATTAGTCATTTATACTGTGCCTAAATATCAATCCGCTGGCTCCATTAAGATTGATAATCGAAATATTAATCTAGGTGATTTAGCCTTATTTGAGGAAGCTGGAAGAACGAAAGGAGCAACTTCTGTTGATTTTTTAACGGAAGTTGAAATGTTCAAATCAAAAAAATTAAAAGAATTAACGCTTCAAAATTTGGATTTTGAATTAGAATATTTTCGAGTAGGAAAAATAAAAACGGTAGAATTATATAAAAATAATCCGATCATCATCGATTATGAAGTTTTAGAAGAAAGTGGTTATGATAAAATGTATTATTTAAAATATTTGGGAGAAAATCAATTTCTGTGGAGTAAGAATGAAGAAGTATTTAGTGAGGCGAATAGTTTCTCCATGAACGATACCTTGAATTTAAAAGGGTTAAAACTGGTGGTAAAAGAGCATGTAAAAGTATTGTTAGAAAACCCAAGTAGCTTTCAATCAGGAGACATATTTGCTTTTAGAATTAACTCGATCAGAGCATTAGTTTCGGCAGTAAGTTCAGGTAATTATTTCGTTCGTTCGGTAGATAAAAAAATCCAAATTATTAATCTTTATTACGAACATGAGGTACCTGAAAAAGCAGAACTTTTCATTAATAAGTTGATGGAAACTTATATTGACTATTGTAGAAATGAACATATGCGAGAAGCAGATAAAGCTCTAACATTCATTGATCTAGAATTAGAAAGTATCAAGCAGAAACTTAAAGATTCAGAGAGTCAATTGGTCAAATATAAGACTCAAGAAAGTATCATAAATATCAAACAAGAAACGGATGCAACGCTAAAAGAAATGATGCAAATGGAGTTTCAAAAGGTTAATTATGATATGCAAAAATCTGAACTAGAAAGAACCTTCGAATACCTTGTAGGTGGAAATGATTTAAGGGATTTTGCCCCAAACTTTGAAGCATTAAAAGATCCACTTTTTAAAGAAACTTTTTTAAAGGCTCAGAATTTTGAATTAACTAAGCAAGATCTATTGTTAAAATATACTCCTCAGAGTGATGAAATAATGAATATCAATGAGAAGATCAATGAGATGCGAACTTTTATTCACGAGAGTGTGAAAAACACTTTAGATAATATAATCATCCGTCAATCTCAGATGAAAAAATCGATTGATCAGATTTCTAGTAATATCCAAGATTTTCCAGATAAGGAGCAAAAAACGGTAGTGCTTCAGCGAGAAGTAAAACTCAATGAAGAGCTATATACTTCTTTGATTGAAAAAAGAATGGAGATTGCGGTGGCAAAATCTGCTAATACTGTTTTTCATCAAGTCATCGATCAAGCCGAAGTAAGTAAAGGGCCAGTCAGTCCGAATAAATCACTTTTTTATGGTGTAGCTGTATTTTTTGCCTTATTGATTGGGGTAGGTCTTTCGTTTTTAAGACATTATTTGACTGCCACCATTAAGACTAAAAATGAATTAACCCAATTGTTAGATATTCCTCTGATTGGAGTTATCTCTAGAATCAGAGAGAATGAAAGTCCCATTCTTGCGCTTGGTAATTTGTATACAAATTTGGAGTTGATTCAGGATAAAAAAGAAACATCTCAAGAAGCTAATACTGTTTTGATTACATCAATGCTTTTGAATGAGGGAAAAAATTTCACCATTTCAAACTTGGCAAAAACCTATGCTTCTACCGGGAAAAGAGTGTTAGTAATTGATATGGATTTGACCAATCATAAGAAGCAAAATCTCTTTGGTATTTCCAATGAAAAAGGACTAGCAGATATTTTACAAAAAAATATAACTCCTCATCAAGCGATCCTCAAGACGAATACTAAAGGGGTAGATATTATTCCTACTGGTAACCTCCTAAATATTTATTCAGGGATTTTATTCGCTCCCCAAACCAATGAATTTATTAGTACTCTTAAAGCTGATTTTGATATTATATTGATTAATGCACCTGCTATTGGACTAGTGGAAGATGTTACCTTGATGATGCAGCAGGTAGACTTTAACCTGCTAGTTTTTAGAGCTAGGAAAACGAAAATTAAAACAGTCAATTTCGCAAAACAAATTATTGAAGAGCATAAAATACCTAATATTTATGGGGTTTTTAATAGCTCTAAAAGGAATCAAAGTCAAAAACACTCTAACTCAATTTCCATCAAAGGGAGAATATGGGAAACAGTAGTTTCGATTTTTTAATAATTTATAACAATACATTAACAAATGAATCTATTATCAAAAATATCCAATCATCCATCCTTTTCTAAAGGAGTCATATTTTTTGATCAAGCTTTGGTGAGTGGGAGTAATTTTTTGTTGGGTATCCTCTTAGTTCGATGGGTTGGCTTAGATAATTATGGTGTATTTGCCTTATTATGGATGGGAGTTCTATTTGCATTAGGGATTAATCAAGCTTTCATAACTAAGCCTCTTTTGTCCATTGCACCAAAGTTAAAAGCAGCTGATCAATCTGATTATTTAGATGGATTGCATGCTATTCAAGTGGTTGTAAGTGTATTGTTTTTATGTTTAGGAATGATGGTATTCTTTTTCTCAGAATTTATTTTTGAAAAAGAAATTACACAATTTATTCCCATACTGAGTGGGATAATTTTTTGTCAAATGTTGTATGATTATTATCGCAAAGTTGGCTTCTTGGATAATAATATTATCAAGGTGCTAGTGCTTGATATGCTACTATATGGAGGGCAAATAATCGGAGTAATAGGGTTGATTTATTTTGAAAAAATAGATCTATTTTCAGTCCTGTTTTTACTCTTAGGATTAAATATTATTACCGTAATAGTTGGAGTATCAAACCAACGAATTTCAATTAAAAATTATAAAAAAATATTGGTCAGACATTTTCACTTTTCTAAATGGTTGTTGGGGACTTCAATTTTACAATGGCTATCAGGAAACTATTTTATTATTGTTGGCGCAAGTATTTTAGGAACCTCAGCAGTTGGGGCCGTTCGAATGGTACAAAATATTATGGGGTTATGCCACGTATTATTTTTGGCCATGGAGAATGTTATCCCAATTGAAGCTGCTCGGCGATTTTATGCAGAAGGTGAACTTGCTCTGAACCAATATTTATTAAAAATAACCTACCAACTAGGGCTTGGTTTTTGTATTGTATTGCTTGGAATAACCTTGTTTTCTTCCCAGATATTAGAAATTTTATATGGAGAAGAAGCGATTAAGTATTCTTATATTATATACGCCTACTCCGTTTTGTATGTATTTGTCTTCTTAGGGCATCCGTTACGTTTTTACCTTAGAACTATCGAAAAAACGTATCCCATTTTTATCGCATACATTTTTGGAACTGTTTTCAGTCTTAGCTTCGCACACCTACTTTTAGTCCATTTTGACATGTATGGATTACTATTTGGATTATTAGCCACTCAATTTTTGACCTTAGTAACTTATTACTTTTTCATAAAAAAGAAAAATGTGGCTATTCCAGCAAATATTTAAAAACCTTTAAAATCTAGATAATGGAAATTATACATTTAGTACTTGGCAAAGCTAACCCAGAAAGGATGAACGGGGTGAATAAAGTTGCCTATCAGTTAGCTTCCACCCAAACCGATTTGGGGCACAACGTAACGCTTTGGGGGATTGCGAATTCTATGGATAAAAATTATCCTGATCGTAATTTTAAGACTCAATTATTTTATCAAATTAAAAATAAATTAAGTTTAGATCCTGCTTTAATTCTAGCGATTAAAGCATTATCGAAAGATACCATCGTACACCTGCACGGAGCATTTATTCCTGAATTTTACCATATCTCTAGATTACTAAAAAAACGAAATATTTCATATGTCTATACGCCTCATGGTTCCTTGACAGAGATGGCTATGACTAAAAATAAATGGGTGAAAAAAATCTATTTCCAATTTTTAGAATCTAAACTCATTGAAGATGCCAAGCGTATTCAATTACTAGGAGTGAACGAATATTCCTACTTAGATACGTTGACAAAAAAAGCTAACAAATGCTTAATTGCCAATGGACAAAATTTAAAAGTTATTCCCATGTATCCAGCTAAAGAAACCCAAAATGAAAACCCTGTTTTCGGATTTTGTGGTCGATTGGCTACTTTTCATAAAGGGTTAGATTTGATGTTGGAAGGATTTCGAAACTATCTAAATCAGGGCGGGAAAGGTACGTTGGAATTAATCGGAGATGGAAGTGAAAGGGCTGATTTAGAGCAGTTGGCGAAGGAATTGGGAATTGCTGAGTTGGTTATTTTTCATGGTAAGAAGTTCGGAAAAGAGAAGTTTGATTTGTTAGCCAAAATGGATATTTTTTTACATACGTCTCGGATGGAAGGATTTCCTACGGCAGTTCTTGAAGCAGCGGCAATGAAAATTCCAACCATTACAAGTGATGCAACTAATATCAATGATTATGTCAAAAAATACCAAAGTGGGTTTATTTTATTTCAGAATACACCTCAGGAAATAGGTGAAGTTATGGCTACTGCTACTCAATTTTTTCACGATAAAAAATTAATGGAAATGGGGGAGAGTGGAAGGAAAATGGTGGAGCAAGAATTTAATTGGAAAAAAATTGCCAATGAATTAGTTCAAGTTTATGCTGCATGATCAAGGAGGAAAATAAGAAGAGATATCAATGGCTATTAGTTTTATTGATCGTAATTATGGCATTACGAATATCAAGTTATTTTACTCTTTTCCCTAATTCAATTGGAGTGACGAGAGTGGTAAAAGTAGCTTTGCGATTCTTATTGACCGGATTTAGTTTAGTGATGTTGATGTCAATGAGAAAAAATTTAAAAGACTTTTCCTTTTTCTATGAAAATCATTTGAGTGGGATGTTTTACTTGGCGTATGCTCTCTTAGGAATCGCTTCTATCATTTGGTCGACTGATGTCATGTTTACCGTATTACAATTAATGATGCTTTTGGAGAGTATGGCTTTTGTTTACACTTTCTATCACCTGATGATTGTGGGAGAACATTTGACCGAAGGTCGAGCTGCCTTTGCAAAAATTCTAGCAGTCAGTATTGCAATAATTTCAGTTTGTTTTTTGATTGGGTTATACTTTGATCCTTCTACATTTTATAGAGATACGCATGGAGGTGCAGTTTCAAGATTAGGAGGATTTATCATCAATCCAAATGAGCTAGGGATGCTATCCGTAATTGGAGCATCCATGACTTATATTCGAATGAGAGAAGGTGCCAATTTAACGTGGAATGTAATTTTTTGGGCGCTTAGTGTAGCTGTACTTTTGTTAACTCAATCAAGATCTTCTCTAGGTGCGTTCTTGCTGATCACCGGAATGTTTATTTTGATGTCCAAAAGTGCTTGGCTAAAAATTGGCTCGATCAGCGTTGCGGTGCTAGTACTTCCAGTTATTATCCAAACGATTGTGATCAAAGATGGTGATGTAGGAGAGGTGATGAGTATGACTGGACGACTTCCGTTTTGGGGTGATTTAATTACTTATGGATTTCCCCAAAGACCAATTTTAGGGTTCGGATTTATGAGTATTAGTGATTCTCCATTTACTAATAAGTTTGATAGTATTCATGCCTATGCAGCGTCCATGACTCATAATACATTTGTTCAAGTGTTGATTAATTTAGGATTGGTCGGAGCTTTTATTTGTATTATTCAAATGACGCTCACCTTTAGAGGAATTGCAAAAAGTAAAAATGTAAATCTTCAATTAACTGCCATTGCTATTCTTATTCCAGTACTAATTAATTCGGCAACCGAGTTTGGGATTTTTGGTGAAGCTAACTATGGAATCTACTTTTACCATTTGGTGATATTAATGTTTATAATTAAAAAGAAGGAATTCGAAAATCTGATTACGAGTAAATTATGAGTTATAAAAAAGTTATTTCAAGAATAGATTTAGAAATTTTAAATAAAATTTTATTTCCAAAATCTCAATTAATCATAGTTTTTGATCCATTAAATATTTCGAATGGGTTGAATGGAGAATCAATTGTTACTTTCCAGGAGAAAGAGAAATTGGAATTATTTTTTCATGAATTAGAAACCACATTCACCTTTGTGAATTTCTCCAATGAATCACTTAGCAGACTTGAAAATCATTCATTTTTAGCAGGTCAATTTGATTTTCTGAAAAAAAATAACAACACATTTACAAAGTATTATTATATCAATAATCCTGATGGAACGATGCGTTGGGTTTTTCCAAAAAACAATTCTAGTGCCTGCTTTTTAAACTTATATAATAGCTCAGGTTGGAAAGGGAAATTATTTGTAAATGCAGTAAAGGTTTTAAATTATTTTAATTTTTTAAAACCTGTAATTGATGGAGCGTTTTCAGTTTCTTTTAAATCCGAAAAAGATTTCCGATCTTCTTTTGATGGAATCCACTTTGATGATTTTGCGATTTTTACTGGAACAATTGGTGAGAATAGAAAAGCCATTGTCGCGCTTTCTAAAAATAAGAAGTGCACTCATTTTGCAAAAAATCCTTTGACTAAAGCTTCTAAAGATTTGGTCATAAATGAAAATGAAAAATTGAATCACCTTAATAAATTCAATTTTATTGATACAGAAATTCCGACTGTTTTTTTTAAAGATTCCAATCTTGTGGTGAGCAATGTTTTACCACAACAAAAAAATAAAAACCAAAATTGGTCGAAAGCTCATTGGGATTCCTTGAGCGAATTGTATAATATTTCCTACCGAAAGAAGGTCCTAAGCACCACACCTTTTTGGCAATCTATTGAAGCGGGGAGAAACTCTATCCTGAATTCTGATCTGATCGACAATGGATTGGAGCTAGAAGTAATCGATAAAATGAAAAATACCATCGATAAGTTATTTTCCAATATCGATTCATCCAAATTAATTTCAGTAGGAATTGGACATGGTGATTTTACGCCTTGGAATATGTATGTGGGAAAAAATAAATTACATATATATGATTGGGAAATGAGTCAATTTGATTTCCCTATACTTTTTGATTTCTTTCATTATTTTTTCCAAAAAGGAATTTTAATAGATCGACAACAATCTCCCATCATTCAAAAAATACTTCAAGCTCATCTCAAAGATGAAACTGCCAGGCATATTTTAAAAGACTTTAAAGTTAATTGGGAGGAACACTTTCAATTGTATCTTTTATATATAGTAACCTACTACCTACCTAAATATATTGCTCAACCCAAATTACATATGCAAGTTCATTGGTTAATTGATACTTGGCTCGAAGCATTAGAATATATTAATGAAAAATCAAGGTCAAAATCTTATGCATAAAGAGTGAATTCTTTTTGCATTTAACTACATGGTGCATGTCGGAACTCAACGGTTTTTAAATTTTCTAATTTCGAGAATCAATTCTTATTCTTAGAAAGAATAAAAAGGAAGTATAGGTGTAAGTTGTTGATTTTCAATGAGTTGCGAGTGTTTTAGTAAAAGGCATCAATTTGGTGGGTAATTAACCAAATAACAATAACAATGTCTAATAATAGAAAAGCCTTTATAAATAACCTTTTTCAGAAACTTGATAGTAAGGATTATATGCTATTAAAGTTTACCGAAAAAAACATTTCCGAAATTGATGAATCATCAGATTTAGATATTTTTTGGAACAACAAAAGCAATGATGTAATTCATGAAATCGCTTCTCGTGAATGTACTGTTATAAAAGTATCGGTACACGCTCAAAGTTTTATGAAACAGCTTTTTATCTTTTTCCAAGACGGAGGATTTTTACAAATTGATTGTCTTTATCAATTGATTCGTAAAAATTTGGTTTACTTACCAAAGGAATATTTACTCAGTCAAAAAGTAGAAAAAGATGGTATCAGTACCTACCATGATTTTTGTCTTTTTGAGCATATCGTTTTATTTAATCAACTGAATTTTGCTGGAATACCTCAAAAGTATTTTGAATATTTTAATTCATTTTCTAGTCAAAAAATCCAATCATTAATCATTCAGTTTAATCAAAAATATAATACTGAGATTGTTGAATTATCTGAACTGAATACGGTTCAAAAAGAGCTGCGAGAAAAAGTAGTTAAGTCACTTAATAATCAGAAGGATAACAAGTTTTTTCCCAAACAATTTTCTACGATCAAATATGTTTTTGACAGCGTTACTAATTTAAAGCAGCGAAGAGGTTTTCTGATTTCTTTTAGTGGAGTAGATGGAGCAGGAAAAAGTACGATTTTGGAAGCTACTCGCCGCATGTTGTCTGAAAAATTTAGACAAAAAACAGTTGTCGTTCGGCATCGACCTTCTTTGCTTCCCATCTTGAGTAGTTTTGTTTATGGAAAAAAACAAGCTGAAAATCGAGCTGCTTCACGATTACCTCGACAAGGAAATAACTCCAGTAAAATCAATTCAATTTTTAGGTTTAGCTATTACTTTGCTGACTATTTGTTTGGTCGGAGTTATATTTTTTTCAAATATCAATTACGTAATTATATTGTTTTGTATGATCGATACTATTTCGATTTTATAGTTGACAGCAAGCGAACTAATTTGGAATTGAACAAGTGGATACCAACCTCACTTTATCGTTTGGTTCAAAAACCAACGTTAAATTTCTTCCTATTTGCTCCAGCTGATATTATTCTTCAGCGAAAGCAAGAGTTACTTCCAGAGGCCATTGAATCTCTCACCAAAGGCTACCAAGATTTATTTTCTCAATTGGGGACTAAGTATAAACAATCTTATTTAGCTATAGAAAATATCAATCAGGAGGAGACTTTAAATTTTATTTCGAAAAAAATAATTAAAGAAATATAGCATGTTTAATCAGTTGATCATCAATATTATTCGAAAGAAAAACCCAGAATTTAAATTAGATGAATCCGTTTCGATTTTTACTTTTTTGGAACTGGTTTGGTCTAAACTGATTCAAAGTTTAAGAGCCGTGAAAGTATTGTTACAAGGGAATTATGCCACGCATTTATTTTTAGGAAGTAATGTGCGATTTTTTAATTTGTCCAATATCAAATTTGGGAAATGGGTTCAGTTAGAAGATCAGGTGTTTGTAAGTGGCTTGAGTAAACAGCCCGTTGTTTTTGGAAATAATGTAAGAATTGGGGCATTTAGTAGAGTAGTAGCTTCTACTTCATTTAATCAAATTGGAGAGTTTATTCGGATTGGAAATAATGTTGGAATTGGGGAGTTTGCCTATTTGGGAGGTGGTGGTGGATTAACGATAGGTGCTAATTGCATCGTGGGGCAGTACTTTAGCTGTCATCCTGAAAATCACAATTTTGAAAATACAGATCAATTGATTCGCCATCAAGGGGTTACTCGTCAGGGAATTCGAATTGGAGAAAATTGTTGGATAGGATCGAAGGTAACCATCTTGGACGGAGTAGAAATTGGTGCTAATTGTGTAATTGCTGCAGGTGCAGTTGTTACGAAGAGTATGCCTGCCGATAGCGTAATTGGAGGTGTTCCTGCAAGGGTAATAAAGAAAGTTAATTCTTCCAATAAGAGCTTACTAGAAGAAGTGAAATTTAACCAAAACTAGACATCATAAAAATACCATATTATGAAACATAAATTACCTAGAGTTCTCATTACGGCCTACGCAGTAAATCCATATAAGGGATCAGAAGATGGAACAGGGTGGAATATGATTGCTGAAATTTCGAAATATAATGAAGTAGTCGCTATTACTAGAGAGAATAATCAACCAGCCATAGAAAAATATTTGAGTGAAAATCATGTAGAGCATGCTGATCAATTAAGATTTGAATATTTTGATTTGCCCTATTGGATGAAGTTTTGGAAAAAAGGAGGAAGAGGAGCATTGCTGTATTTTTACCTGTGGCAAATTGGTCTCGTTTTTTTTATTTTAAAAAATAAAATTCAATTTGATTTAGCTCATCATCTTAATTTTCATAATGATTGGACACCGACGTTTCTTTGGCTGCTTGGAAAACCCTTGGTTTGGGGACCAATAGGACATCATCCATTTATACCTAAAAATTATTTGATAAAGAGTGCAGGAAGAAAAGCTTATTATTTTGATCAATTGAAATGGTATGTAAAAAAAATGTTTTGGAACTTTGATCCTTTTTTGAAAATAACCAAATGGAAAGCTCAAAAAATTATCACCATTAATAGTAGTGTAGAGAAGGTTTTAAATTTTAAGCCAGAAAAAGAAATCCGTCTTCCAGCTGTTGCTTCCCAATTTCCAGAGTCAAATAACAATACATTTACAAATGATAAATTTAATATTTTATCAATTGGAAGATTTGTTCCGTTGAAGGGATTTGATTTAACCATTCAAGTATTTGGGCATTTTTACTATCAGCAAAAAGAGGAAGTAAGGAAGAAATTGCAACTTACTTTAGTTGGGAAAGGTACGCAAAGGAAAGCATTACAAAAGATCGTAAAAGATATGAAACTGGAAAGTGCCGTTCAATTTATTGATTGGATGCCTCGGTCAGAGCTTAATAATTATTTTCATAATTCCGACGTTTTTCTGTTTCCTTCACACGAAGGAGCAGGAATGGTTGTCCCTGAAGCACTATCCTTTGGGGTGCCTGTTCTTTGCTTTGATAATATAGGGCCAGGTGAATTAATCAATGCTAAATGTGGAATCAAAATTAAGTATTCGAATCCACGTGAAAGTATTGTTAAGTTTTCTGAAAGTTTGACTTTCCTTTTTAGTCATCAAGAGATTTTATCTGAATTGTCGAAAGGAGCAAAGCAACATTTCAAAGAAAAATTCACGTGGGAAAGAAAAGGACAAGTAATCAGTCAAGGTTATTTAGATGTATTATATCAGCATGAGGAGATCCAACCTTCCATCATTGAGACGGAGGAAAAGACACTTATTTTATCCTAAGTTCTAAGTCATAATTATTTCACGGTTATTTCGGCTTATTACTTCCTCCTTCTTCGTTAAAAAGCCTCGCCGATGCTAGGCATCGCCTACGTTTTTTGCCTCAAAGGAGAAAGTAATAATCTCGAAATAACTTATGAATAATTATGACCTAGAACTTAATCAAAATTTTTTTTTATGAAAAAAATCATCTGCGCACATTTATTTAATGATTTTAGTGGAAGTCCATTAGTTCTATCAACGGTGGTTAGATCATTTCAATCTGAAGGGCATCATGTTGAAATAATTACCTCTTCGGCTACCGAAGGGTTTTTAAGTAAATTGGATGTAACATTAGTGAATAATAATTATAAGTATCTGAATAACAGGTATTTACGGTTGGTCATGTTTTTCTATTGCCAAGTGGTGATGTTTTTTAAAACCCTAAAATACAGAAATGATGATGCTATTATTTATGTGAATACATTGCTCCCATTTGGAGTAGCTTTAGCAGGAAAATTAATGGGTAAAAAAGTAATTTATCATTTCCATGAGACCTCTTTAAAGCCATTGATTTTAAAAGATTTTCTCAAGTGGATTGCTTCAATAACAGCAACTGAAATAGTTTATGTTTCAAATTTTTTGAAAGAGAAAGAAGGAGTATCTAACGTTACTGCAAAGGTGATTTACAATTCATTATCTGATGATTTTGTGAAAATTGCAGAAGGATTTAAAAAGGAAAAAAGATCAAATGAAGATTTTGTAATTCTAATGTTATGTTCTTTAAAATCATACAAAGGAGTCAACGAATTTGTTGATTTATCAGTAAGTCTTCCTAATTATTCCTTTAATTTAGTGCTTAACGCATCAGAAAATGAGATTGATGATTATTTTAAAGAAACTCGTTTGCCTCAAAATCTTAATCTATTCCCCAGACAAAGCAATGTTCACCCATTTTTTCAAAAAGCTGACTTAGTGGTGAATCTTTCTCATCCTGAGGAATGGATCGAGACATTTGGAATGACCCTAATCGAAGGAATGCAATATGGATTGCCGATAATAGCACCACCAATTGGAGGTCCAACGGAAATAGTTTTTCCCAAGTATAATGGCTACTTAATTGATCAAAGAGACAAAACAGAAATACTAGATAAGATTACTAAGATCGCCTCCAACGAAAAACTCTATGAAAAACTTTCAAGAAATTCGAGTGAATTAGTTCAAAAATTCAATATGAAAAGTATAGGAACAAAATATTTAGATCTAGTTAACCTAAACTAAGAGGAAAATTATTTAGACATGTTTTTAGTTATTCAAAGTCCGTGATACACAAGTATTGCGGATTCTTTTTTTTGAGAAAATGGATTTGAAAATATGAAAATAGACTTTGCTATTCCGCTAATTGTCTACCGTAAGCTAAAACGTCTTTCTAAGAAGTAAAATCTTAATTTATTTTAATGCTTAGAAAAAAAAATCCATACTTTAGAGGCTATATAATAATTTAATCGAATAACCTAACTTATGAAATCTTTAGCTAATTATCCTAGAATAGTTTTACTTTTTATAGTTCATACATTTTTAATTTTTTCTTGCTCCGAAAGTCCAGAAAAAATTCCTTCCGACAATCGAATTGAACAAAAGCATGAACCAAGTGATGAATTCTTTTTACAGAGAATGGGCCCTGATGGACATTTTGCTTTGGATGCTTACACCAACGCTTTAAATGGAATTACTCAACAAACTTTAACTCGAACTATTAACGGATTTGATGAAGAATGGACCACTCAAGGGCCTGGAAATATTGGTGCCAGAGTGAATACCTTAAAAGTTCATCCGACCAATGAAGATATTATTTATGCAGGCTTTTCTGATGGTGGAGTATTTAAAACGACTGATGGCGGTGTAACTTGGAATCCTATTTTTGACGATCAAGCTTTTCTTTCCATTGGTGACATTGAACTCGATCCACAAGATCCAAATATTGTTTATGTAGGTACTGGTGATTTGAATATTTCTGGGTATCCATTTATTGGGGATGGACTTTATCGTAGTACGAATGGAGGTGATACTTGGACAAATATTGGATTGGAAGAAACTCGAATTATTTCTAAAATAATTATTGACCCAACCAATTCTAACAATATATTTACGGCAGCAATGGGTTTGCCTTTTCAACGTAATAGTGATCGAGGAATTTATCGTTCAACTGATAATGGGAACTCGTGGGAGCAAGTACTTTTCATAAGTGATTCTACTGGAGTTTCAGAAATGGTGATGGATCCAAATAACCCACAAGTTTTATATGCAATAGGATGGGATAGAATTCGTAATAATTTTGAATCAGTCATCAAAGGCGAAGGAGCAAAGGTTTATAAAACTACCGATGGGGGAGATACTTGGAATATTCTGGGAGGTGGGTTACCTAATGATATTACTCATTCAAGAATGGGGATTACGATTCATGAAAGTAATCCAAATATTCTTTACGTACAATACATCGCTGGAGATGGTTACCAACTTGAGGCGATTTATAAAACAGAAGATGCTGGGATCAGTTGGGATCCCATTCCAATCGATGAAGATATTAATGGATTAAGTTCAAATGCGATGGGAGGATTTGGTTGGTATTTTGGAAAAATTAGGGTCAACCCTAATGATCCAAATGATATTTACCTACTTGGAGTTGATCTTTGGCGAACCACAGATGCTGGAGAAAATTGGGATCGAGCAACTCCACCCTGGTGGTCATATGATGTCCATGCCGATAAACACGATTTGACTTTTTTAGCTGACGGAGGAGTATTGTTAGCAACTGACGGAGGAATTTATAGAAGTGATGCAAATAATGATACTTGGGTAGATATTGAGAATATTCCAACCACTCAATTATATCGGGTAGCTTACAATCCTCACTTACCAAATCAATACTATGGTGGTGCACAAGACAATGGCTCCATGGGAGGAAATGCAATAGAAATAAATAATTGGGATAGAATTTTTGGTGGCGACGGATTTCAAATGGCATTCGATCCTGACAATCCAGATAGATTTTTTGTTGAAACTCAAAGAGGAAATATAAGTGTAACTCTCGATGGAGGGAATAACTTTGATAGTGGTGATAATGGAATAGATAATGGTGATCGAAGGAATTGGGATATGCCATATTTCATTAGTCCTCATTTTTCACAAATACTTTTTACTGGTACCTATCGGGTATATTCAGGAGTAGGAGATGTTCCAGATTGGAATCCAATTAGCGAGGATTTGACGGATGGGCCGGATGCCACTAGTCGCTATAACAATATAACTGCTATTGATGAATCGCCAATAGAAGAAGGATTATTATACGTTGGGACAGGTGATGGCAATGTTTGGCGAGGGGATAATTTTGGAGGAACTTGGACTTCTATTTCGAATGGTTTGCCAGATCAATATGTTACTGATGTGATTGGTTCTCCAACGGATGTGGATATAGCTTACGTTACTTATTCGGGGTATCGAGACAATGATTTTCTACCAAGAATTTTTAGATCAAATGATCAAGGAGGTACTTGGGAAGATATATCTTCAGACCTTCCAGATTTGGCAATAAATGAATTATTGATCCTTCCTGAAACAGGAGACTCCGTTATGTTTGTAGCAACTGATGGAGGTGTTTATGGTACGGTGACTGCGGGTGAATCATGGGAAAGACTAGGAACCAATATGCCGATTATTACAGTTTATGATTTAGTGATTAATGTGGAAAAAAACCAATTAGTTGCCGGAACCTTCGCTCGCTCAATTATGACTTATCCCTTAGATTCTATTTCAACAATGGAGGATCCTATGGTATCTAACAATACTCCTACAAAATTAAAAACTAGTAGAATTAAAATAATTCCAACCATAGCAACTCATTCCACGCAAATCAATATTGAAAATACTGAACCTAATCGAACAGTCGATTTAGCCGTAATTTCGATGGATGGGAAATTAATGTATGAGGCTTCAAAATTATCAGGTCCAGAAGTGAGTCATGATTTAGATATTTCTCAATATCCTGCTGGACAGTATTTTGTAAAAGTGAAAATTCGACATAAAATTATGAGTGCGGCATTTGTGAAGCAATGATGTTTTATTTTTGAGTGTTGCTAAATAAGAAAGAGCAATCAATATATTGAAGTATTGATTGCTCTTTTTTATTTTGTATTGATTGGAAAAATTTGATTTATTTTCTTTTGAAAAAACGGAATATATTTTTTCTCATTAAAGAAATCAAAACGATCAAAAGCAAAATTGGCCATAAATTAACTAAGCCAATAAGCATATTTAAAAATAGTTGAAATCCATTTTGGAACGCATTTTTTATTTTATCCAAAAATGAGTTTCCATTATTTTCCATCTCAAAATATTCAAATAATTCAAGTTGAATAGTTGAGAATTGAACTTTGTCATCAAGGAATTTAATTCGACCTTTTTTACTTTCAATCTCTTCTTCAAGTCCTCGTATTTTTTCTTGAATATCTAAAATGTCCTTTATCGTTTTTGCTTTTTTTAGTAGTTCTTTGAATTGATCGAGGTAGGCTAAATTGTTATTTAATCGAATATTTAAATCCACATACTCTTCTGTCACATCTTTTGCGGAAATGTTTTTATCAATCAATTTTCCGTTTCCGTTTTCCAAAAGCAAAATAAGTGTATCGAATCTTGAATTCGGAATTCTAATTTTTAAAGAATAATTATTTCGATTTCCGTAGGAACTGAATTGTTCATTTTCATAATAGCCATTAAGATTTTTAAGAATGGAATCAACTGACGATTTTGAGTTTTTTAAATTTTCAACTTCAAAAGTCAGATTTCCATTTTTAATTATTTTACTACCTTTTTCGAGTTCTGTTTCTGGTGGCGGAGGTGCTTCAGCCGTTCGGGAAGGTTCCATTTCATATGAATCATTTCCCATTGATTGGCTAGAATCTGATTTGGCTTGGTCATTTGAACATTGCGCAAATAAGAAAATAAATAAAATTGTTAAGTATCTCATATTGATTTTTTTATTAGTAAGATGCTGAAAATCAAATTTTGGTTGGTGGATAATAGAATTTACTAATAAGATATTCATATTTGAATTCGCCAAAAGTCTTCGCCCCAGTTTCTATAAATTTTATTAAAATATTCTTCTTTATATATTGGTTCGAAACCTCTAATGAATTTGAAGATGTCATCAGCAAGTTTAATTGGAAAGTCTTTATTTTTATTTTGAGGATTGCCTGACGATAACCAGACCTTTTCACTAACGTTGCCAGATAAACCTAAATAGATTCCAAAGTCGGATTGAGTTTTTCCAATTTTTAAAAATTCAGTATTACTTGATTTAAATGATTTGATTTCATCCAAAAGTTTTTCATCTAGATACATTTCTTTGATGATAATATTTTTGCCATTTAGTTGGTGAGGAGCATATTGAATCGTTTCAAATTCGATGAATTGATCCTTTATTTCATCATGAATCCTAAAGGTTTTCAAACCTTTTTTACCTTCAAATTTAAAATAGGTGAAAAATGTATTTACTCTAAAAGGTAAATCCATTAGTTTTAAAATTTCTTTTATTTGATCTTCATTCTCTTTAGGTCGCACCCCAATAAAAGTGAATCCCAAACGAGGAATAGGTTGTCTTGTTCTTCCTGAATTATTATATTTAACTTCTAACTTATCTTTCTGTTTCCAATAATTATCTCCCCAGAATTCTATTAGTTTATCAAATTCTATAAATCCTTCAAAATCACCAGCCACAAAATTATTTGTAAAATCAAAAATATTTTCTTCCCATTCGTCTGTGGTTTGGTAGAAATTTTCAATTTTAAATACCTTATCTCTCGTTGAACTTTCCGTAGAAACACAAATTAACGTTTCGGGACCACTTCCTACAATCCAAAATTTTTTCTCTTTAATTATTTTTATTTCCAAAAAATCACCATAGTTATTATAAATATTTCCAAATCTTGAGAAATCTTCAAATTGATGCATATATTTTTGCGGATATCCTATTCCTCCTATTTGAAATAGATCCCCATTATCATCTAAATAATATTCAGACCTGACATAATCATGACTGATATCAAATGTTTCCAGAAATAGTTTTAGGAAAGGTGGAAATTTTAGCTGATATTTTTGGGACAATGTTGCAATCTGAGCCTCAATACTAGAATTATATGGTCTTGTTTTTAGGATTACTTCTCTTCTAACCATTTGTTTTAATTAAATTTTAGAACCAACATTCCTCAACCAAAAATCCGCCAAAACCAACGCTGCCATCGCCTCCACAATCGGCACCGCTCTCGGCACCACACAAGGGTCATGTCGTCCTTTTCCTTCTACAATTACCTCCTCGCCAGCTTCATTAATCGAATCTTGTTTTCGAATAATCGTCGCTACAGGTTTGAATGCAGTTCGAAAATAAATATCCATTCCATTCGAAATTCCACCTTGAACGCCACCTGAAAAATTAGATTTTGTACTCGTCACTCCATCTTTATTTTCAAAAATATCATTGTGCTCAGAGCCTCGCATCGTCACACTATCAAAACCACTTCCATATTCAAAACCTTTGCAAGCGTTAATCGACAACATTGCTTTTCCAAGGTCCGCATGTAATTTATCAAAAACCGGTTCGCCTAATCCCGCAGGACAACCTTGCACTACAGCCGAAACAACTCCACCAATCGTATCGCCTTGTTTTTTGATTTTTTTGATCAAATCAATCATCTGCTCCGCAGTTTCCAAATCAGGACATCGAACGGCTGTTTCTTCTATTTTGGAAAAGTCAAAACTGTGATAATCTCTTGAAACAGAAATATCGCCAACTTGGCTGACATAACCTGTAACTGAAATTCCATGTTTTTTTAATAACAATTTTGCAATCGCTCCCGCAGCAACTCGCGCTGCAGTTTCTCTTGCCGAACTTCGTCCTCCACCTCCATAATCTCGAAAACCATATTTTACTTGATAAGTAAAATCAGAAA
>CAYGRM010000089.1:0-2702 GCA_964352225.1 uncultured Saprospiraceae bacterium
AAACAAAGGAGTTCCCTTTGGTCACGCCTGCCAAAGTCGAAGCAATTAATAGCACTAGAAAAAACGGAATGGAAGGTTTTTTTAAAAATTGATATAACGCATAAATCATTAATGTTCCAAATAAAATCAAAAATGCATCATTCGTAGCTTGCGCATGAATCGAGATAAATCGAGGATTGAGTGCTACCATCGAAAAACTCAACAACTGAACCCAACGATTAAAAGGCTGCTCTAAAATGAAAATCAAACAAATCAGAAGTGTAAAAATCCCAGCGAAAGCATTGATGAGTTGAGCGAGAATAATTCGATTTTCATTGGAAGTGATTTCAAAAAAAGTCCAAAGTTTAGCAACGGTCTGATGGTAAAATTTGGGATGATAGCATTGCCAACAATCTGTGTACTCCGGATTTTTTCCCTTTGCCAAAATCAATTCTGATACTTCGAGGTGAATGTCATTTGCTGAACCGTCATTGACCATTGCCAAGGTAATCATCAAAGTTGCCGAAAGAACGAGGATGAGATATATTAATGATTTAAAAATTGGAGAATCACTTGAAAGCATTCATAAAGGTAAAATAGAATTTGTTTTTTTAATGAGTTTGTTTTGTAGAAAAATGACGTAGGAATAATTTCATCCATTTACTTCCAACATTTTTTACCAAAACCTCTTCGCTTAGATCTTAGGATGTTATGTTGAATGGTATCCGTTAAGGACATTTCTGTTATGTAGTTTTCATCGGGATCAAATGACAATTTGAAAAGAGGTAACCCTTTTGGTTGATGCTCGGTAGTTAGTTCATACCTGTAAACCGAATCTTTTGGAATACCTAAACTTTCTTCTCCAAATGGATGTGCTTTAACAATAAAAACAAGGGGGTCTTTTCTTTTAATCGCTTCTTCTTCTAATTTTTTAATTCGCTCAGTACTCTTGATCATGTCTAAAACTCTCTTTTGACAATCCCCCAATACATCAAGAGTGGACGCTTTTTTTCTTTCAAATTGATAATATTGATCCACGATTAATCCTAAAGAATCTTTCGTGACCTTTTCTTTGATGTCAAAATATTCTTCTATGTAGGCTTTTCCAGAGACATTATATTTTTCTAATTCTCGCAATACATTAATGTCTTGGACTTTTACGCCATCCAGATCCACAAATTTAAACGTTAAATTATCTACCTTAATTCCTCTCAGCGTAGTATGAGAAAAGTCACCTCCAAAAAAAGCATTGGTTAAGTTAGCTTTCATCATGTTCCCATTTCGCATCTCTACATCTTCTAAATTGGCACCACTTAAATTTGCCTCAGTCAATCTGCTATTATTCATAGAGGCATTTTTAAAATCTGATTTTTGTAGATTAGCAAAACTAATGTTGGCATAATCCAAGTCGGCTCCTTGGAAATTAGCTCCTTCCAAATTAGCATATTGCAAATTAATTTCTCTCAGGTAAGCATCTACTAAATTAGCTCCTTGCAGATCGGAGTAACTAAAATTGGCTTTCAAAAATATTTTTTGATATACTTCTATTCTCAAATTACTATTGATTAACGACAGTAATAATTGACCACGCTCGGGACTAAGCGGTTGTTTGATGAGTTGATCATTTTCCAAATAACGATAAGGACGAAATGCCTGACTTAGTGAAATAATTCGACTAATTAACGACTCACTCAATCGCCCATTATTATTAGGCTGACTAGTTTCTTCGCCAATTTTATCCATCAAATTACTCATCAAAAAAACTAGGGAACTCCTACGACTCCCTTCTTCCAAATTGACCTGCTGATCCAATCGGTTATTTTGATAACGCAATAAAGTATTTTGATTATTTAATATATAGGTCTGAATACTCAAAACCAACAAAGGCAAAATAGTAATAAGGAGAGTAAAAGTACCAATACGGGTAATTCGAATAATCAATTGAGACGTAAACTCAGCTAGGGTATCTTTAGTAACTTTTTGATCTGGAATTTCTTCGTAAAGTTGTTTGACACTTTTTTTCAATCCCTTTCCTACCAAATAATTGGTAGTGATGCGCTTTGCCCAATTACGAATAGTTCCTTTACCTGCATCCTTGCCTTTGTAAAAGTTAAGCTCCGTGCGAAGGAGTAAATTCTCTTTAATTAAATCTTGTAATTGTTCTTCTGGGTTTTCCTCTTCTTGCATATGGTTAGTGTGGTGATTTCTATAGGGAAGATAGGATTTATCTTTTAAAAAATTATTACACTAACCATATTTCAAAAAAACTAATCAAACCTCAAAATATTCCTCTTCTCTTCAGATATAATTTTTTTACATTAATAACGACCGCTCCTTGATTACCTTTTGCTCCTAAAACTTTACAATCTTCTTAACCCAAAAATACTCTGCCGTCTTTACCTCCAACAAATAAACTCCATTGATAAAATGGTGAATATCAATACTTTCTTCCTGTCTAACTTCAGTTGTTAAAATTATTTTCCCACTCAAATCTCTTATTTCCAAAATACCTATTGGTATCTCTTCGGGCAATATTAAATAGATTTTATCACTTGCTGGATTTGGGAAAACCTGTAACGATAATTCTTCAATATCTTTATTGGAAACAATTAAGTCAATTCCATCACAGTCTTCATCAATTCCGTTATTTGGAATTTCTATTGCGTCAGGATTGATATCCATATTATCATCATCGCAATCATCCGTAATTAGAAATCCATCCC
>CAYGRM010000089.1:2802-6071 GCA_964352225.1 uncultured Saprospiraceae bacterium
TCATCAATACCATTATATGGAATTTCTGTGGCATCGGGATTGATATCCATATTATCATCATCGCAATCATCCGTAATTAGAAATCCATCCCCATCTAAATCATCATCTAAAGTGAGCGGATTACAATCTTCATCAATACCATTATATGGAATTTCTGTGGCATCGGGATTGATATCCATATTATTATCATCACAATCATCAGCGAAGAGAAAACCATCTCCATCCAAATCATCATCTAAAGTCAGAGGATTACAGTCTTCGTCAATGCCATTGTAAGGCACTTCGAATGCGTCAGGATTGATATCTATATTATTATCATCACAATCATCAGCGAGGAGGAAGCCGTCACCGTCTATGTCATCATCAACGGTAAGCGGATTACAATCGTCATCAAGACCATTATAAGGTACTTCAGTAGCATCGGGGTTGATGTTGAAATTATTATCATCACAGTCCGTAAAGAAATCGAATCCGTCGCCATCTGTATCAAAGCTGCTGATTAAAATATTTTCAGTCGTATTGGTAAGAATAGGCGGATTGAAATCAAAAAAGATATTGGCGTTGTTTTGAATAATCGTTTGTTCGGGGAGATTCGGCTTTTGTTGGATTTCGAATTTCACAAATCCCTGGCTACCCAATAGATTTGTAGTGCTATCCGGCAAAAGAATATTTTCAAAAATAAATTCTAGTTTTCCATAACTATCCAAAAAGACTTGATAATCGTGACTACTTGCAAGTGGCCGAAAAGTAGGCCAATCTAAATTCGGATCTAGCTGATCTTCAAGTCTTACCAAAAAGGCAGTATCATTTCCAGTATTTTGAAATCGAATCGTATAGTTGAAGATATCTGTAAAAAGCGTATAATTAGGCTGCCCAATGATATTGGGAGTGACTAATTTATCATTAGGATCATAGGCACAAGTGAGTTCTTCTGCAAAGTTAAAAGTATCCGTAAATATAATGTTATTGCTTCCATCGAAAATATTCCCCTTTACTTTCAAATGAAGGATGGAACCAATCTGATCTACTCCAGGCATATTTAGAACTACGAAATACTGATTGTCATAAGAAGGAATCAAATCTTCATAGTCCCAAGTGAGTAAGGAGTCAGAAATAATTGTTGGAGTAGGAACAGCATTCTCATAAGTAGTTAATGTGTCCAATAATAGTGTTACTGTTCCTGATGTAATTTCGTTTCCAATATTTTTTAAATTCAAATAGAAAGGTACAGGATTATTACATCGAAGAGGACCAGAAGTTAAATCCACTTCTACTTCATTCATCGGGTTAGTAGGTTTTAACCCAAAATTTTGAGTCACAACGGGGACAGAGTTGTCAACGATAATATTTACTGAAGCTGGACTCGTTGGCATCCATTCAAGAGTAGGGTCAATGGTTAAGGTATAATCATTCGGCAAAACGAAATAGGAAAACGCCCCTTGTTGATTAGTCCAAGTATCTAAAGCATCTGGTTCTAAGTTTAAATTTTGATTATTCAAAGGAATTTCGTTAGAATCAAAAATACCATCTTCATTTAAATCCCAATAGACCGTTCCAGAAATTTGTGGTTTATCAAAAAGATTTTCAAACCAAACAACCTCATCGAGATTAGTTGTGATAAAAATATCTAAGTCATCGTCATTATCAATATCTGATAAGTGCAAACTCGTAATACTTCCATTTCCACCAATAGCTTGATTATCATTAAAATTACCTAGTCCATCAGAGTTCTCAAACCAACTTACTTCAGTTCCATCAATGGTTCCCATCACTATATCATTATCTCCATCATTATCCATGTCGGCTGCATAAGCAACATTAGGAACAGGAATAAAAGTCAACGGAAAGGAAATCGGATTACTAAAAGTTCCTAGTCCATCTTCATTTCTAAACCAAACGATGGCATCACTATATTGAAAAGGTGCGACCAAATCATTGTCGCCATCACCATCTAAATCCGCAGCGTGAACCATGGTAACATGATTAGCATTGTCGGTGACAATTTGTTGTCCTCCCCAACTCAATGCATCTCCCATGTTTTCATACCATGCAATTTCATCAATACCCTCTGCTGCGGATAAAACATCCAGATCACTATCTCCGTCTATATCAATTGCAAAAACCGATGTTGCACCAACACCAGAAAGGGTGATACTTTGTTCAGCACTAAAGTTGCCCAATCCATCTTCGTTTTCAAACCAAGTAATATTACTCCGAGCTGTCAAGATATCCTGATCTCCATCCTGATCTAAATCAATTACAAGAATGTCAGTAGCTCCGGTAAAAGTAGTAGACAAGATATTTGCAGGGCCAAAATTCCCTAGCCCATCTATATTTTCATACCATGCAGTTTTATCACCGCTTTGGGAAGTGGCGACTACATCGATATCCCCATCGCCATCCATGTCACCTGCCTGAACTACCCTAGCAATTATTGCATTCGTAGATATAATTTGTTGTCCTTGAAAAACACCATTGACATTTTGATACCAGACAATAGAATTGTCTTCTTCTAATGCAGTAATCACATCCTCATCTCCATCATTATCTAAGTCGGCAGCAAAAACTGATTGAGGTTTATTAATGATAATAGAGACAATCTTTTGTGTTCCAAAATCACCCATCCCATCTTCGTTTTCGTACCATGCTACTTTTTTATCATCAGAGGAAGTAGACAATGCATCAATATCCCCATCTCCATCGAGGTCTCCTGTATAAACATTTTTTCCACCATCTAAAGAAAAAATCGTAATCATATTTCCAAAGCTTCCTTGCCCATCCTCATTTTCAAACCATGCAATTCTACTATCCGAAACGATTAAAACATCAAAATCACCATCACCATCTACATCATCAGTTTGAATGGAGCGAACCATATTAGTGTTATCAGAAATAACTTGCTCTGAACCAAAATTACCTTGCCCATCCAAATTTTCGAACCATGCCACTTTATCCTCAGCTAAAGAAACATATAAAGCGTCCTGATCACCATCGCCATCCACGTCAGAGGTAGTACACATTGCAATTAAAATAGCATTATCCGAGATGATTTTTTTCTCACCAAAATTACCTAAGCCGTCTTCATTTTCGTACCAAGCAAGGATACCATCGATATTTATCCCAGCTAAAATATCGGTATCTCCATCTCCGTCAAGGTCTGTAAGGAAAAGGGACCGAACACCATTAGCGGTGGTGTCCACTTTGATCTCATTACTAAAATCACCTAGTCCATCTTCATTTTTATACCAAGCAATTTTATCATCTTGAAT
>CAYGRM010000089.1:6081-10284 GCA_964352225.1 uncultured Saprospiraceae bacterium
AAATCACCATCTCCATCCAAGTCTCCAGTAGAAACATCTACTGCTCGATCTGCATTGGTAGAAAGAATTTGTTGAGGCCCAAAGTTTCCTTGCCCGTCAACGTTTTCGTACCAAGCAATTTTATCATCATTAATAGAAGCAGAAAGTATATCTAAGTCATTATCACCATCTAAGTCAGCAGTAAAGATACCGAAAGCGGAAGCGATTTCAGTAGAGATGATTTGCAATGATCCAAACTCTCCTTGCCCATTTAGATTTTCATACCATCCAATTTTATTATTAGAAAAGTCAGAAAATAAAATGTCGAGATCACCGTCACCATCTAAATCAGCAGAACGAACAGCATAAGGTTGAGAAAGTTCTGTTGAAGCTACTATCTTTCTTGAACTGAATTGTCCAAATAAAAAGGTAGGGAAAAGCAGAAAAAGTAAATATAGGAAATTGAGTTTCATAACTTGAATTGGATATTATTTTTAAATCACAAAGTTAGTCCTATTAAAGTTATTTAGCCATAGTTATGATTCACAAAAAAAATCAACACTAGCTTATAATTAGAGGCTAATGTTGATTTTTCGAAAAAGAAGATTTACTTTATTAATTTTTATATCCCAAACTGCCCCAAATGATGCGCCCAATGCTTCCTCCCCAACAACTGCCATTCATACCTCGTCAACCATCCAAACACAGTATTCTTTACTGTCCCCTTTGGATTTTCTTTAAAGAAAATTTCTAACTCATCGTATGCCTTAAAATACGCATCCTTCGCTTCCTCCAAACTTCCAAAACGTAAATCTTCCACCTCTCCTTTTTTCAAAACTGGATGATCAAACTCCTTTGGCATCGGACGATAATTCCACAATGAGTCTTGGGTTTTTTCCATATACTTTTCAGGAGTGGTGATTTCAGTTTCCACATTTCCTAAAGCCATCTGAGTAAAAAATTCCATGTGCTCGACTAAATGTTGTGCAGTCATTTTGCCCCATTTTGGCTGAGTACTTTCAGTCAAAGCATTTAATTTTTCTTGCAAATATGGTTTTGTAATTTCTGGAAATGGTGATTTCTTTTGCACCAAAGTCAAAATTGTTGCCATCGCTACCAACTCACCATCTTGATCAAAAATTTCTTCGTACCATTTGATCACACCTGATGGATGTTCTTTTCCGCGGCTATCACGTTCTACTTTTTCCTTGCAAGTCAAGCGTACTTGAATCGTATCACCATGATAAATTGGACGAATAAATCGACAATTATCTAAGCCATAATTTGCACCAACTGGCCCTTTCGCAGGATGAACAAAAAGTCCTGCCGCTGCTGCTAACAAGAAATATCCATGCGCCGCTCGTTTTTCAAAAATTGTCCCGTCCAAAGAAGTAATATCGGTATGTGCATAAAAAACGTCCCAAGTCAAATTCGCAAAATTTTGAATATCGGAGTCAGTAATTGTTCGCTTGTGCGTCAACAATGACATCCCCGGTTCGATCTCTTCGAAATAATATTTAAAAGGATGTTGTGGCGCTTCTGTCACTTTTGCATTGGGTTGATAAATACCTGTAATCGCAGAAAGTGTCGTTGGTGTTCCTTGCACCGCACATCTTTGGAGGTAGTGATTGATGCCTCGCATTCCGCCCATTTCTTCTCCTCCTCCTGCTCGTCCTGGTCCTCCATGAATCAAAGTTGGAAGTGGAGAACCATGACCTGTACTTTGTTTTGCGTTCTCTCGATTGAGTACTAAAATCCGACCATGATGACTTGCTGCTCCAACTACAAATTCTCTTGCCTCTGCATCATCAAAAGTAGCAATCGACGCGCACAAAGAACCTTTTCCCATCTGCGCTAATTCGACTGCTTGCTCGATTCCTTTGTACGGCATAATCGTACTCACCGGCCCGAATGCTTCAATCTCATGTACCCCTAAATTCTTGTATGGATTTTTTTCTAACAATAAAATTGGAGAAAGGAATGCACCTTTGTCATAGTCCGCATCAATCAAATCTATCCGATCCAAACTACCATAAACGATCTCGGCAGTCTGTGCTAATTCTCTCACTCGATCACGAACTTCGGTCACTTGCTCCTTGCTCGCCAATGCGCCCATCCGAACCCCTTCCGCCGTTGGATTTCCGATTCCGATTCTTCCTAACTGCTTTCCTAAAGCAATTTGCACATCTTCGACTAAATGTTCGGGAACAATAATTCTTCGAATGGCCGTACATTTTTGACCGCACTTAGAAGTCATTTCTTTTCGAACTTCTTTCACAAATAAATCAAACTCTGGAGTTCCTGAAACTGCATTTTCTCCCAAGACAGAACAGTTCAAACTATCTGCCTCCATATTAAAAGGAACTGCTTCCGAAATAATTCTTGGATGCGCTTTGAGCATTCGTCCTGTGTTTGCTGAACCTGTGAAGGTCACCACATCTTGTGAATCAACGGTATCCAAAATCGTTCGAGCGGAACCACAAATTAATTGCAAGGCACCTTCTGGTAAGATTCCAGAAGCGATAATTTCTCGCACAACTGCTTCCGTCAAAAACGAAGTGGCTGTTGCTGGTTTGACTATAGCGGGAACTCCTGCCATCCAATTCGTCGCACATTTTTCGAGCATTCCCCAAACTGGAAAATTATAAGCATTGATATGAATCGCTACTCCTCGTTTTGGAACCATGATATGCTGTGCGGCAAAACTTCCTCCTCTCGATATATCTACGAAATCTCCATCGACATGAAAAGTTTGATTGGCAAAATTTTTCCGTAAGGAAGCATTAGAGAATAAATTCCCAAAACCACCTTCGATGTCCACCCAACTATCTGCTCGAGTCGCGCCAGTTTTATAACTCACTTCGTAAAATTGCTCTTTCTTTTTGGTTAAATAAAGGGCGAGTTTTTTGAGCATGTTGCCACGCTCTTGGAAGGTCATTTTTCGCAAAGGTGCGCCACCTGTCTTGCGACCGTAGTTTAGGATTCCTTCAAAATCTAAACCTTTGGTGGTGGACATGGCTACGACTTCGCCGGTGACCGAATTGTATAATGGAGTGCCATCGCCGTCGCCTGCGAGCCAATTTCCTTGGACGTAATTTTCGAGTTTTTTCATTTCTTATAGTTTTGGTAATATTCTAAAATCCATGGATGGATTTTGTCTTTTCGATTTTTTATTATTTCGATAAATTTTTCTTCACGTAAAGTCTGGTTCCTGTTGTCAAAGTCCCACTCAATATAATCTCCACAACCACATCCTTTTAGGTTTCCATTTTTAAAAATAACAGTATAACAAAGATCTCCATGCAATTTCTGATAATATTCTCTGTCATTTTTTTTTGGAAAAAAGGTTAATCGAATTTCATCATTATTAAATATTTTTGATGAATCTATTTCTTCAATCCAATCTAATTCACATTCTATAAAGTCAACAATATTTTTTTCTCCAAAAACATCATTGAGTATTAGTCTTTTTTCAAAAATATTCTCCCCCTTTTTATGATACTCCTTTCGTAAATTGGAATATTTTATATAGACTGAATCACTCTCTATATTTACGACAAAGTCCATTTCGTATTCACTTTCAATCACGCAATTCAATTTGTACAATTCCCACTTTGCTAAATCATATTGTTCTTCCAAATTATGTCTGACGATAATTTCAGGATACTCACTTTTTTGTTTTTTGCAACTAAAAAATAAAACTAGTAAGAGTATTGTTATAATTTTAAAATCTCTCATTCCATTCTGGTAACCTCCCATGTAAATCTAAAAACGATTGCATTATCAAAGCCTTCACATAAGTTGGACTGTCTTGATTTTTTTTATCAATAGTTTCAAACCAATAAACATCCAAAGCGTCAATTCCTTCGTTTTCTATTTTTTCTTTCCAAGAATAAAACCGCGGAGCGTTAAATTGATTTCCATTTACGATATGATCATACAATCCAAAGCTATGAATTTGACCATCATTCTTAACTTCCCCTTCAGAACCAATATAAACAATGTTGATCTTCCCCTTCGCTAATTTTAAAATATAAAAAACACCAATTCCATTTTTGGGAGCATTACATACTTTCTTCAAATCGCTTTCTGAATTGAAATAGAAATGCCCATTTGATTTGTATTTGTTTAATTCGTCAAGCATGATATTTATTTTTATAAGTTGAATTTTTCAAAAAAATTTCTCCCAAATTATGTTTGACAATGATTTTAGGGTAATCACTT
>CAYGRM010000089.1:10294-19857 GCA_964352225.1 uncultured Saprospiraceae bacterium
TTTTTTGCAACTAAAAAATAAAACTAGTAAGAGTATTGTTATAAAACTTAATTGCATATTTTCATTCATCTAACCAAACTTCACTTCCAAGCGGCACGTCCTCTTTTTTAATTTCTTCCTCAATCAGAATATCTTTTTGGCTCTGCCAGATTATCCCACAAATTTTAGTTGTTAAAACATTTCTATCTGATTTCACTATTTTTATTTTTGTCCCAATCGACAAATTAAACTCTTTTGCTTTTACGCTTAGACATAGAATAACTCCTCGCCCTGAAACTTGAAAGATATCTTCAACAATGCCGATAAGATTTATGTCATCCTTCATTTTTTTTATTCTCAAAAGAGGATTTGTTAAAAGAGAAAATATTTTAAGAATTATTAAACTGACACCTCATTTTCTAATTTCGCATCATTCTCAAAATTAGTGATGTTTTCTAAGGTTACTGTGGCAATATTTTCCAAAGCTTCATTGGTCAAAAATCCTTGATGAGCTGTAACGAGTACATTTGGAAATGCCATCAGTCGCATAATTTGATCATCGGTAATTATTTGTTCACTAAGATCTTGGAAAAAAATATGTTCTTCCTCTTCATAAACGTCGATTCCCAAATAACCTAATTTTCTTTTTTTCAACGCCTTAATAACAGCTTTGGTGTCAATTAATCCACCTCTACTCGTATTAATCAACATGGCTCCTTTTTTCATTTTCGAAAAAGTTGCTTTGTTCATGAGATGATGCGTGTGATCATTCAGCGGACAATGCAAAGAGACAATATCTGATTGCTGGAGAACTTCTTCAAAGGGAAGAAATTTAATGCCTTGTTTTTTTAATTTTTCATTTTCGTAAATATCAAAAGCTAAAACATTGCAACCAAAGCCTAGCATGATTTGGCAAAAAGCTTCCCCGATTTTTCCAGTTCCAATGACACCAACTGTTTTTCCAAAAAGATTAAAACCGGTCAAACGATCAGCAGCAAAATTTCCTTCCCGGACTCTATTATAAGCTTTGTGGGTTTTACGATTGAGTGTCATAATTAAAGCAACTGCATGTTCAGCAACCGCCATTGGTGAGTATGCTGGAACTCTTACCACTTTTATTCCGGCCTCTGCTGCTGCTGGCAAGTCTACATTATTAAACCCTGCACAACGCAAGGCAATTATTTGAACACCATTTTGATGCAACTTTTTAATAATTCCTTCATCAATTTGATCGTTTACGAATACACAAATTGCTTTATAACCTTGGGTAAGATTGACTGTTTGATCATTTAGCTGTGCCTCATAAAAATCTAGCTGATGCTTCTGACTATTATTTTTTTCAAATGATTCTCGATCATATGACTTGGTACTAAAGAAAGCTATTTTCATTTATTAAAATTTCCGTGACTTTTGGCTGAATTAAATGATAGTTTGATTATTTCTAATATTATAATTTTTGAATTCGGATCATTCAGAGAATAGAAATTTGCATTTTCAAAAACAGTCAATATTCTCATTCCTAAACTTGATTTATCACTATGTTTCGATAGAAATCTTTGTTCATTAGCATTATGGATGAATTCGTTAAACCATCTGATGCTTTTCAATTTATTCTCAGAAGTTAAATCTTGATCAAAGATGATAGACCGTATTCCAACTGACACATTAAAAGAGACATCTTCAAGAAATCTTTCTTGATCTGGATAAGACCATTTTACAATTTCATTTTTATAAAAATCAAAAGTCATCTTCTAATTTATTTGGACTTTAAACATTCACATTTTCAATAATCGCTGCATAGCCTTGCCCTACTCCTACACACATCGTCACCAAGGCATATTTTTTTCCAGTCAAACTCAATTCCAACGCAGCCGAATAACAAATTCTTGCACCAGTCACTCCCAGCGGATGACCAATGGCAATCGATCCACCATTTGGATTAATTCGAGGATCATCATCTGCCAATCCCCACTCTCGGATACACGCCAAACTTTGGGAAGCGAACGCTTCATTCAATTCTATCACATCCATATCTTCCATCGTTAAACCTGCTTTTGCTAATGCTTTATTAGAGGCTGGAACTGGACCAATTCCCATGATGCGAGGTTCTACCCCGACGACTGCTGAGCTGACTATTTTTGCCAAAGGTTTTAAATTATATTTTTTTACGGCATCCTCTGAAGCGATGATAGTTGCTGCTGCACCATCATTTAACCCTGATGCATTTCCAGCGGTTACGGTTCCTCCATCTTCTGCTTTGCGAAATGCAGGACGTAATTTTGCTAAAGCTTCCATGGTCGTGGTCGCTCTGATAAATTCATCTTTTTCAAAAATGATCGGATCTTTTTTTCGTTGAGGAATTTCGACAGCAATTATTTCTTTTGCTAATCGTCCATTCTCTTGTGCTGCCGCAGCTTTCATTTGCGAACGGTAGGCAAAAGCATCTTGATCTTCTCGGCTAATATTATATTTTTCTACGAGATTTTCAGCAGTCACTCCCATTCCGTCGGTGCCGTACATTTCATGCATTTTTTTATTGACAAAACGCCAACCGAAACTACTATCATGCATCTGGGCATCTCGACCAAATGGTTTGGATACTTTGGAAATTACCCAAGGGCCACGAGTCATGTGTTCGACTCCGCCTGCGATAAATAAATCGCCATCGCCTGCTTTGATTGCTCGGTTGGAGTGGATAATTGCAGATAGTCCTGAAGAACATAATCGGTTGATTGTTTCGCCTGGAACTGACCAAGGAAGTCCTGCCAAAAGGGAGCACATTCGAGCGACATTTCTGTTGTCTTCACCTGCTTGGTTGGCGCAACCGAAGATAACATCGTCGTAGGCTTCTTTTGGGATGTTTGGATTTTTTTCGACTAGAGCTTTGATTACATGTGCGCCGAGGTCGTCGGTTCGAATGGTTGATAAAGTTCCTGTGAATTTTCCGATTGGCGTTCGGATGCCGTCGATGATGTATGCTTCTTTCAATTTAATTTTAAATTTTGGTTTATTAAAATTCCTTTCTTCTTGTACTTTTTCCATGATGAAAAAGTACCAAAAAATCAAGACTTAATTTTATTTTGAAACAGTTCTACATTTTTAATTTTTGCCACACAGCCCAAATTTTAAAATCAAGAATCACTAAAGCTCGTTCCTCGCTAAGTGATTCTACTATTTTCTCAAACAGGGCTGCTAACCCTTTTCCCTCCCCCAAAATTAAAAATAAGAACTGTAATCAAAATAAAATGAGGTCGGGTAAAACGAAAGGCTTTCCTTTCAAATTTATAAACTGTTTTCTTCTATAAAAAACGAATTTACATTTTCTCTCCTTTGATGAGTAAACTCAATTGAACTGATTCGTTTTTTAAATGCATAAAATTTTGCCTCGTATCGTCTTTGAGAAATTTTGCTAAATCTTTCTCAGAGTCAAAAGAGATAAAATGTATTTCGTAATTATTCTTCTATTACTTTTTTACTACTTCGATAAACTGTGCCTCTAAAATAATAATAAATTTTACCTTCTTCGTTCATCACATTTACATCAAAGTCTGCCGTCTTGTGAGTGACATTTAAAGGCTTTGCTTCTGCTATCAAAACCTCTCCTTCTTTGGCTGATTTGGCGTAACTCATGCTTCCATTTATCGAAACTGCTAATCTTCCAAATGAATTAGATGCAAAAGCAAAAGCGCTGTCGGCAAAGGCAAAGGCAATTCCTCCATGCAAGATTCCATAGCCGTTGAGCATTTCTTTTTTGACTGTCATTTTGATTTTGCAATGTCCTTCTTCGATGAGAATTGGTTCGATGCCCATCCATTGACTACAATAATCTTTGGACATCATTTTTTGAAAAACTGATTCAGCGAGTTCGTTTTGTTTTGACATTTTGAAGGATCTGAGAAAAGGAAAAACTTATTTTAGGCATTTAAAATAATCAAATGGTTCGAGGCAATCTTCGCATTGGAATAATGCTTTGCAGGCGGTGGAGCCAAATTGGCTGACCATTTTGGTATTAGTGGAACCGCAGTTGGTACATTTTACGATTCGCTTTCCGTCAATCAATGCGAGTTTGTCAGAGGTTTCGTCGAGCGGAGCGGCGATGCCGTATTTTTCTAATGCTTCTCTTCCTTCCTTTGTGATCCAATCAGTTGTCCAGGCTGGTGACAAAATTAATTTTACGGTTGTATTGTAACCTGCTCCATCCATTTTTAATTTAATGTCGGTTGCGATGGTATCCATGGCTGGGCAGCCTGAATAGGTTGGGGTGATTTTTATTAATAAATCTTTTTTGTTTTCTGCGAGTTCGACTGCGCGAACGACTCCCATGTCCATGATGGAGAGGACTGGGATTTCTGGGTCGGAGACTTCTCGGAGGAGGTCTTTGATGTTTTTATTTTTGACGGAGTTCATTTTTCTTTTTTTCTTTTTTTAGGTCAGCTGAAGCAGACCACCACGTTACCATTGCATGTTTGGGTAGGCTCGTTGCATGTATTGTAATTCTGCCAGGATGAATCCCATTTGCTCGGTGTGGATTCCAGTTTTTCCATTGGTTTGTCGAGATGGAGTTTGCGGAATTTCTAAAGTTGCTTCTGTGAAAACTGTTTTTATTTTTTCATCAAAAACTTCTTTTATCATTTTTAGATCTGCTCCGATTCCTAATTCTTTCATCTCTTTTTCGATTTCAGTTTCTCGAAACAATTCACTTACGAATGGAAAAAGATGATTCATCGCAGCTTGCATTTTTGCTTTACTTTCTTCTGTTCCATCACCTAGTCTTTTTACCCACGAAGATGAAAACCGTAAATGGTAACGGCATTCTTTTATTGACTTTGCAGCGATAGCAGCGATGGTTTCGTCATTGCTTTTCATCAATTGTTCCAATAATGGTAAATGAAATGCATCGAATAAAAACTGTCGCCCGATCACATGAGCGAAATCAGTATTTGGTTGTTCAACCAAAATCACATTTCGATAATCTCGATCAAACCTCAAAAACGCAATTGAATCTTCCGTTGCGTCACCACCTTTAATTTCAGCAGCATACTGAAAATAACTCCTCACTTGACCAAACAAATCTAATGAGTGATTGGTCAATGCAATATCAGTTTCCAAACTTGGACCATGTCCACACAACTCAGATAATCGGTGTCCAAGAATCATCGAATTATCGCCCAACATCAAAATGTATTCGTATAATTTATCTTTCACGTTTTTAACTTTTTTTTAAAAAAAACAACCATTAATCAAAACTCACTCGAATGGTGCTAATCATTCACCATCAATTTACATGTGTTTTAATTCATCTGGTAAATTATAAAATGTTGGATGTCGATACGCTTTATCCTTTGCGGGTTCGAAGAGTTCTCCTTGATTTTCAGGATTCGAAGCGGTAATGTTTTTCGATTCGACGACCCAAATGCTGACGCCTTCCTCTCTTCGAGTGTACACATCACGAGCATTTTCCATTGCCATAGTTGCATCTGCAGCATGAAGACTACCGACATGACGATGCTCTAATCCATTTTTACTCCTGATAAAAACTTCCCAAATGGGGAATTCTTGATTTGACATAATTTCAATTTTAAAATACTAAACTGCTTTTTTTATTTCTTCTTTTTGTGCTTGTTTTTCAGAGTGAGCCATGGCGGCATCTCGAACCCATTTACCATTATCCCAAGCTGCATTTCTAGCTGCCAATCTTTCTTTATTACATGGGCCATTTCCTTTGACTACTCGCCAAAATTCATCCCAATCAATTTCTCCAAAATCATAATGACCTCGTTCTTCGTTCCATTTCAAATCAGGATCAGGAATGGTTAGCCCTGCAATTTCTGCTTGTCCCACGGTGATGTCTACAAATTGTTGCCGTAACTCATCATTCGTTTTTCGCTTGATTTTCCACTTGACAGATTGCTCTGTATTTGGTGATTCCTCATCTCTTGGTCCAAACATCATCAAGCTTGGCCACCACCATCTATCGAGAGCATCTTGTGCCATTGCTTTTTGCGCTTCGGTTCCTCGGCAAAGGGTTAAAATCATTTCGAATCCTTGCCGCTGGTGAAAACTTTCTTCTTTGCAAATACGCACCATAGCCCGAGCATAGGGTCCAAATGAGGTACGAGTTAGCATCACTTGGTTGATGATTGCAGCGCCATCAACTAACCAACCAATGGTTCCGATGTCTGCCCAAGTCATGGTTGGATAATTAAATATGCTTGAATATTTTGCCTTGCCGATGTGGAGTTGGTGAAACATTTCGTCCCGACTGATCCCTAAGGTTTCGGCAGCGGAGTAAAGGTATAATCCATGCCCTGCTTCATCTTGCACTTTTGCCAAGAGACCCACTTTTCGCCGAAGGGTTGGAGTTCGAGTAATCCAATTTCCTTCTGGCAACATTCCCACGACTTCGGAATGGGCGTGTTGGGAAATTTGTCGAATGTGTGTTTTTCGATATTTCTCAGGCATCCAATCTTTTGGTTCGATTTTTTCGCCTGCGTCGATTCTGTTTTGGAATCTTTTTTCTAAATCTTGGGTATTCATGATACTTGGATTTTAAACCCCCAACCCCTAAAGGGGAGTTTTGGGTTTCCTTTTAAATAAGATTTTTATTTACTAATTGATGACCGAATAAAATTAATCCCGGATAAATGAAAGTAAAAACTTCATTTAAAGGGAAATCCAAAACTCCCCTTTAGGGGTCGGGGGTTAACTATCGAAATCAACAACAATTTTCTCGCTTGTTGGTATTGCTTGACAAGTCAAAATATAGCCTTGTTCAATTTCTTCTTCTTCGAGTCCATAATTTACTAAAACTTCTACATTTCCTTCAATTAATTTTGCACGGCAGGTGCAACAAACACCACCTTTACATGCGAAAGGGAGATCCGCTGCATTCTTTAATGCTGCATCTAATATATTATCTGAACCTTGCTCAATTTTGAAATTCATACTTTTTCCTCCTTCGAGAATAGTAATATCTGCCACTTTTCCTTTGAAGGTTTGGGCTACTTTTTTCTTAGCTTCTACATTGCTTCCTGCGGTGGTGAATAATTCGAAATGAATCTTTTCTTTCGCTACTTCTTTTTTCAATAAAAAATCTCGAATCATCAAAATCATTGGCTCTGGTCCACAGGAAAAATATTCATCAATTTGATCCACATCACAAATCGTCTTAAAGATAGTTTCCATTTTTTCCTCACTCAACCTTCCTTTTAACAATGGCACACTTCGATGTTCTTTTGTCAAAAAATAGAAAACTTCGAAGCGACTCATGAATTGATTTTTCAAAGCTTCGAGTTCTTCTTTTAATATAATAGAAACAACTCTTGGGTTGATATAAAACAATTTGAACGTCGCTTTTGGTTCTGAAAGCAGGTGAGTTTTAATAATGGAAAAAATTGGAGTAATTCCACTTCCTGCTGCAAAAGCTACATAATTTTTTTGTTTGGTAGTATCTACTTCCACGAAAAATTTTCCGTTGGGAGGCATCACTTCTAGTTCATCTCCTTCTTTTAATACTTCGTTGGCGAAGGTGGAAAATTTGCCATCTTCTATTTTTTTGATACCTACTTTCCATTCATGGTCAAGTGGACAAGAACATAATGAATAGGATCGTCGAACTTTTTCATTATTGATATTTGCTTGCAAAGTCAAATACTGACCTTGTTTGAAAGCAAATTGACTTTGTAATTCTTTAGGAACATCAAAAGAAATTATTGAACAATCTGGTGTAGATTTTTCAATTTGTGATACTTTTATTTTGTGAAATTTATCGCTCATTATTGTTATAACTTTTATACGACCGAAATGTTGTGTAAAACTAACGTTTGTTAGTTTGATAAACAAAAAAAGTGATGCCTTTTTTATGACACCACTTTTTTGTTTTGATTTTTTTTTTGAGGAGAAGTCGTTTTGCTCCTTTTTGCAGCCGACTAAAGTCAGCTGCTACGTGTTAGAATGCGTAGCCGATTCCTGCTCCTAGTTGGAAATACCATTTTTTGAATGGGGTTAAATCTACTCGTGGTATTTCGTTGGTTGGGGAGAATTCAGAGATGAATAAATGATAATTATCCCCGGCTGATAAATCTACTTTGGAGAAATATCCTGAGAGGAATAAGTCAAATCCACCTTTCAATTTTGTTCCACATTTTTTTGAAGAAGAACCTAGGATAAATAATTTTCCAAATCTAAACTGAGCATATGGAGTTGATCCCGATGCTAAAACATCAGTTTGCTCATTTGAGTCAAATGAAAAATTATCATTCGAAGAAAAGTATTCGGTGTTTTTATCGAAACTAATCGTAGATTTTATTCGCATATCAATTCCTCCTCCTAGATCAAAATATATTTTATTAGCTGCAATTGATTTAATTAAAAGTCCTAATTTCAAGGATTCACTTCGAAGTTTAATATTATCAGAAAAGTCTAATTGCGCTTTAGAATCACTATCTCCATTTCTCAAATAATCACCTCCCACGAAATAATTATTAGGAGAAATAAATTTAAAAACTTGACGGTGATAACCTATTGATAAATATGGTCGAAGAGCTCCTATTTTATCTCCTTTGCTTCGAGTTCGTTCGAAAGGCAATCCAATTTCAGCATTAAGTTGAGTATTTGGCCAAGACTCTAAATATTGAGAAAAACCTTCATTTTTATTGAATAAAAACCAATTGACACTTCCTTTCAAAATAAAGTTAGGAGATAATTTTTTCTTCGAACCTTTTTTAAAATTAAGAATTTCACTCGCTGGTCGATGCGCCATGGAAGAACCAATCGTGTACTTGTAATAATGAAATAATTCATATGATTTTACTATGCGTGAAAGGTACCCTTGAATTTGATCTTTGGCTTCTTGGTTTTGTCCATCCTTGAAACTTTGGGTTCCTGTTTGAGCAATAAATTTTTCAAAAGCTTGAGTTACAACTGGTAAGATTTGATTATTTATATTGGGTTGTTGATCCATAATCTTTTGCAATTTTGGATTTAGCTCATTATACAATCGATTGAAATCATTTTCTATCTTTGGATTTTTCAAATCAGACCAAATTGATGCAATCTCTTTTTTAAAATCCTCTAAATCTTTTAAATGCAATTTTTCAGGATAAGCGATCGCATACCAATCTTCGCTTTTGAATTCGTTTTTCGCAATACCTACTTGACTCGGGCGAACGGAATGTGTTGCATATTCCGTTTTATTTTCTCTTCCGGTGAGCACTTGCATCGAAAATCCACTTTCATTGATTAGGTTGTAAGTCGATTTGGAGCAAAACTCAAATTCGATCATTTCTCCAAGTGGTTCAGCTACTCTTGCTGCTCCAAACATTTCCTCATCAGAAATAATTTCTCTCGGCTCAGATGAACTTTGAGATGAAGTTGTATTTGTAACTTCAGTTGAGGTCGTCGGAGGCGAATATTTTTCAAGCTCTGTTGATGACTTTTCTTCAGTTTGAGTTTTTTGAGATTTATTACTGGAAACTTTAGAAGTTGATTTCGCCTTCGGTTCGGTTGATTTACTTTCTGGTTTTTCAGCTATTTTTTTGATAGGTTTCGATTCAGGACGCAGCGCCTCTTTTTTCCCTATTTCA
>CAYGRM010000090.1:0-19328 GCA_964352225.1 uncultured Saprospiraceae bacterium
AATTAAGTAAGGAAAAAAGAAACGAACTGAAATGATGCAAACACCAATTGCATTCGACAAGATAAAAAAAGCAAAAATTAAATTTTCATTTTCAAAATAAGATAAAGAGATGTTATTACAAGATATTTTCTCGGAATTCAAATCAAACAAAAGTATTGACCTCCCAACAATGGTTAGAGTTTTGGAGGATGTATTTCGAACATTGATTAAAAAGAAATATGGATCAGATGAAAACTTTGATGTAATTGTAAATGCCCAAAAAGGGGATTTGGAGTTATGGAGAGTTAGAGAGATTGTGCCAGATGGTGAGGTGACTGATGATCGAGCACAAGTTTCGATTTCAGAAGCTTTAGCAATTGATGATGATTATGAAATTGGAGAGGAATGTTATGAGCAATTATTTTTAGAGGATTTTGGGCGAAGAGCAATTATGGCAGCTCGTCAAACTTTGATTTCCAGAATTATGGAATTGGAGAAAGACGAAATGTACAAAGCATATGTGGAGCGTCAAGGAGAATTGATTGTAGGAGAAGTCCACCAGATTTTGAAAAGAGAGTTGTTAATTTTGGATGATGTGACCGGAACTGAATTAGTGATGCCTCGAAATGAAATGATTAAAGGTGATTTTTTCCGAAAAGGAGATATGGTGAGAGGAATCATTCGAAAAGTAGAAATGAAGAATAATAATCCAGTTGTGATTGTTTCGAGAACAGATGGTTTATTTTTGGAAAAACTATTGGAACAAGAAGTTCCTGAAATTGAAGATGGATTGATCGTAGTTAAGAATATTGTAAGAATGCCAGGTGAAAGAGCAAAAGTAGCGGTGGAATCTTACGATGATCGAATTGATCCAGTAGGAGCTTGTGTAGGAATGAAAGGTTCTAGAATTCATGGAATCGTTCGTGAGTTGAAAAATGAAAATATCGATATAGTTAACTTTACCAATAATATTCAGTTATTCATCCAGCGTGCCTTGACTCCAGCAAAAGTGAGTAGCATCGCCTTGGATGAAGAGAAAAAAAGAGCTTCTGTTTACCTTGATCCAGATCAAGTTTCTTTAGCAATTGGAAAAGGAGGAACAAATATTAAATTAGCAAGCCGCTTAACTGGCTATGAAATCGATGTATTTAGGAATACCGATGAAATGGAAATCGACGATGTTGATTTGGATGAGTTTAAAGATGAGTTGGATGCATGGGTTGTTGATACGTTGAAAAATATCGGATGTGATTCTGCTAGAAGTGTACTTAAGTTAAGTCGAAGTGAATTATTGAGAAGAACAGATTTGGAGGAAGAAACAGTTGATGAAATCTTAAGAGTATTGAAAGCAGAGTTCGCTGACGAGGAAGAATAGAATTTAAAAAGAAAAAATATAGTTTGTTTTTTGGTAAATAACTAAAAACAAACTATATTTTATACTAATAATAAATACAAAATAGGTTGTATTTATTTGCCTTAGGTGCTTGATTATCAATAGTTTTACAGTACCTTTGTGCTCAATTTGAACCAATTTTGGTTGTATTTTGTAACTTTCTTATACAAAAGTCTTTTATGAGAATTTTTAATTTATTTTTTCAATAAACCTATTGATACATGTAAACTTAAAATAACTTATTTGCGGGAAGCTTTTGTATGTCTTTTTTTTAATCAAAGCCGCCACAGGATTTAAAAATTACGAATGGCAAAACGTTTAGTAAAGATAGCAAAGGAATTAAATGTAGGTACTACTACCATTGTTGACTATTTGAACAACAATGGTTTTGATATTGAGAACAAACCTACTTCTAAAGTCTCCGAGGAGATGTACGATGAGCTCCTCAAGGAGTTTTCGAAATCTATTGCTATTAAAGAGCAGGCAGATCAATTAGTTATTGGGACTCGTCCTGCAACTAAAGAGAAGGAACCTGTTAAGAAAATATTTGATACTCCACCACCACCTCCTCCTCCAGCCCCTCCTGTTGTAGAAAAAGTGATTGCGGAATCAAAACCAGTTGAGGAAGAACTTAAGCAGCCCAAAGAGGACTTGATACAAAGACCTGTACTTGGTCTAAAGGTTAAGGGGAAAATTGATTTAGATAAAAATTCTAGACCTAAAGCTAAAGAAGTTGAAAAAACTCCGGAACCTAAGGCAGAAGAACCTAAAGCTAAACCAGAGCCAGTTGTTGAGGAGCCAAAGATTCCGGAAACGCCTAAGGTAGTTAAGAAACCTGTAAAAGCTTCAGAGCCAGCTCCTATTCAAAAAGAAGTTGAAAAAGTAACTCCGGAAGTAGTAGCTAAACCAAAAGAACCTGTTGAAAAGAAAGAACCTGTTAAAGCAGCTTCTACTGAAGACAAAGCAGCAGAGCCTAAAGCAACAGGTGGAGATGAAATGATGCGTGCGACAACACCTACGTTGAAAGGGTTGAAAATTGTTGGAAAAATAGATACCGAACAATTCAAAAAACCTAAAAAGAAGAAAAAAGATCCAAAGCAAGATGGTAAACAAGCACCATCCGACAAACCGGGAGAAAAGAAAACAGATGGAGATGATAGTAAACGTCGTCGTCGTCGTCGTAAAAAAGTTGTTACTACGGTAGGAAGTCAAGGAAATAACTCCCAAAGAGGTGGAGGTTCCGACCAAAGAGGAAATAGACCAGCTAGTAATAGACCAGCTGGAAATAGCAATAGAAGTAGTAACAGTAACAGGAGCTCCAATAGTAATAGAGGAAGGAGAGATGATGTAAAAGAAGTTTCTAAAAAGGAGATTGAAGAGAAAATTAAAGAAACAATGGCCCGCCTTGGCGGAGGAAAAGGGCGTAAGCGTCAAAAAATACGTAGAGAGAATAGAGAACGACTTAGAGAAAATCAAGAGCAAAGAGATCAAGCAAATGAAGTAACAACTTTACAGTTGACGGAGTTTGTCTCAGTTTCTGAGTTAGCAAGTTTGATGGATGTGTCGGTGACCCAAGTGATTACTACCTGTATGAATTTGGGGGTAATCGTTTCTATCAACCAAAGGCTTGATGCTGAAATAATTGAGTTAGTAGCAAGTGAATTTGGACATGAAGTAGAATTCATTACTGCCGAAGAGCAAATAGATGATGAGGAAGAAATCGTTGACGATCCAGCTGATTTAGTTTCAAGAGCGCCAATCGTAACTGTAATGGGACACGTTGATCATGGTAAAACATCACTTCTTGATTACGTTCGAAAAGCTTCTGTTGCAGACGGAGAGGCAGGAGGAATTACCCAGCATATTGGTGCTTACGAAGTGTTAGTGGGAGAGGATAAGAAAAAAATCACCTTCCTTGATACTCCTGGTCACGAAGCATTTACAGCAATGCGTGCTCGTGGTGCAAAAGTAACTGATATAGCAATTATCATTATTTCTGCAGATGATTCGATTATGCCTCAAACGAAAGAGGCGATTAGTCATGCTCAAGCAGCAAACGTTCCAATGGTTTTTGCAATTAACAAAATTGATAAAGACGGAGCAGATCCTGAACGAATTAAAGCGGAGTTAGCAGCAATGAACCTTCAAGTAGAAGATTGGGGAGGTAAATATCAGTCTCAAGATATTTCTGCGAAAATGGGAGCCGGGATTGACGAATTATTAGAAAAGATATTATTAGAGGCCGAATTGTTAGAACTTAAAGCTAATCCAAAACGAGCAGCTATAGGTACAGTTGTCGAGGCATCTTTGGATAAAGGAAAAGGATTCGTTACTAAGGTATTAGTTCAAACTGGAACATTGAAGATAGGTGATTCTGTTGTTTCTGGAGAGCACTCTGGAAAAATCAAAGCCATGTTTAATGAGAAAGGAAAACGAGTAAAAACGGCAGGGCCATCTAGTCCTGTTTTGATTCTTGGTTTGAGTGGAGCGCCACAAGCAGGTGAGAAATTCAAAGTAATGGAATCAGAGCAAGAGGCAAGACAGATTGCATCTAATCGAGCTCAAATTAATAGAGAACAGGCAAACCGAGCAAGCAAACGAATTAGTTTAGATGAGATCGGAAGACGTTTGGCATTAGGAAGTTTCAAAGAATTGAATCTTATTGTCAAAGGTGATGTGGATGGATCTATCGAAGCATTGGCAGATGCATTGATCAAACTTTCTATCGAATCAGTTCAAGTTAATGTAATCCACAAAGCAGTAGGACAAATCATCGAATCAGATGTATTGTTAGCATCTGCTTCCGATGCGATTGTGATTGGTTTCCAAGTGAGACCATCAGCAGGTGCTCGAAAATTAGCGGAAAAAGAAGGTGTACAAATCAAAACGTACTCCATTATTTATGAAGTAATCGATGAAATCAAATCTGCCATCGAAGGAATGCTTGAACCAACTAAGGAAGAAAAAATCTTGGCGCAAGTTGAAGTTCGAGATGTATTCAAAATTAGTAAAGTGGGAACCATTGCGGGATGTTATGTTCAAGAAGGAACGATCAAGCGTAACTCTCATGTACGATTAATTCGAGAAGGAATTGTTGTATACCCTGTAAAAGAAGGCCAGCATGGAGAAATTTCATCTTTGAAACGATTCAAGGATGATGCGAAGGAAGTGAAGTTCGGTATGGAGTGTGGTATCTCGATCAAAAACTTTAATGACATTAAAGTTGGTGACATCATCGAAGGATACGAAATAGTAGAAATCAAGCAAAAATTGAAGTAGCTTTTATCGAGCAAAGCTCATAAATGAACTATTCATTAAATAAATGATTTTATCAAAAAGACAGCATGAGGCAATCCATCAGAGGTTGCTCATGCTGTTTTGTTTTTTATTGCCTCTTCATCCTCGATTATCTGTTTTAGTCATTATATTTTTAGGAATTAATTGGTTGCTGAGTGGCCGTGTTTATTTTAATTTCAGATCTTTTCTAACTCCAATTCCAATTTTATTTTTCAGTTTTTATGTTCTGCATTTAATTGGTTTGATGTATTCCTTAAACTGGGCAGAAGGAATGCAACGAGTAGAAACTAAATTACCTCTGCTGATTTTTCCCTTAATTCTTTTCTCTTTTCCTATCAAAAATCGGAATGGAATTTCGTCTATTTTAAAAAGTTTCGTAGTAGGTTGTCTAATGGCAAGTATTTATTGTATCGTAAATGGAGGATTAAAATATTTAGAGACTGGCGAGAATTGGATGGCGTATAAAAAATTAGGAAGCTTCTTAGGATTTCATCCTACCTATTTTTCGATGTATCTGAGTTTTGCGTTTTTTATCGTTTTGTTTTTTTTGACAGAAAAAATAAAAACACATTCAAGTAAGTATAAAATTGGAAGTGGCATTCTAGCAGGATGGTTTTTTATAATAATAATTTTGCTTTCTTCTCGAATGACAATTCTAGCAACTGTTTTTATTCTAGGTTTTTCTTTTTTGAGGTGGATGCATTTTCAGCAGAAATTAATAGAAGGAATTGGAATATTAGCTTTTGCAATTGTATTGTTATTTTTTTCTATAAAAAACTTACCAAGTGTCAATCAAAGAACTCAAGCTGCAATCAATAGTGCAATAACTAAGGACTCAACCAAAGTCAATCGAGCACCTCGAATCAATTTATGGAATGCAGCTTTTACGGTCATCAAAGAGAACCCCATTATTGGAACTGGAACGGGAGATGTGCAAGATGAGTTAGTAAAGATTTATCAAGAAAGAAATTACGAGCGAGCACTCAAAGATAATTTTAATCCACACAATCAATATTTGCAAACAACTGCAACGCTTGGGATAATTGGAGGAGTATTGTTATTACTTTATTTAATGGTTCCTTTTTGGGTAGCATTTCAAGAAAAAGATTATTTGTATTTACTTTTCCTCTCACTTGTGCTGATGTCGTTTTTGACAGAAAGTATTTTACAAACGCAACGTGGAACACTCTTCTTTGGTTTTTTTCATACCTTTTTAGCCATGAGACTTTTAGAAAATAAGGTAAAAAAAAAGGATGCTTAAATTTTAGAAAGTTGAGTGAGCAACCAATTTCGTTCATCAGTTGTCAAGGGATGAGCTTCTTGGATTTCTACTTTTAGTTTTGCCTTTCCAGTTTTATCACTAGGTTTAGCTTTCAATAATTTTTTAATAAAACGGATGTAGTTTTTGAAATTAGCTTTGTGATAACCCATGATTTTTTTTCGCTGAATATAAGTTCGCATACTCTCTATCAAAGATTCTAATGCGTCAAATTCATCTTCTTCATAGTACATTCTTGAAAGCAAAGTCTTCGAAGTCAAAAAGATAAGAATATCTTCGTAATGAACATCTTGAACTAATAATTGCATCGCTTTGGTGTATTCGCCTTTTTCATAGTGCAATCTTGCGAGGTTATAAAAGACATAACTTTTTCGAAGTTTTTCATCCAAATATTGCTGATAGTCATTGATAAAAGTTTCCACCCATTCATATTCTGATAACTTAAGACTACTCGCCACCATATTATTAAAAGTTGGTCCAGAGATCAAATTATTTTCAATTAAGACTTTTTTCTCAAAACCTAATTTGTACAATTCGAAAGCTTCTCGCACGAAATTTTCCTTTCCAATATTAATTCGACCGATACAATAATTGATGGTCATCAAATAAATATCTCGTATTTCAGTCGAAGGAAAAATATGTCCGTACTTCTTGATTTGATCTTTTAATCTAAAAAAATGAGATTCATCTTCTTTCTCTGTAATTGTTTTAAATACAAAAAAATAAATAGCAATGGCAGGTATTTTTAAATATTCATCTGTTTGGATTACAGGCAGTAGATTTTGCAATAGTCCAATAGAGTATTCTTTTTGATAGACAGATTGGTGAGAAAGCATTAAACAATATTGACGTAACTTTCCAGAAAGGAAAGAAATGTCTAAGGAGTTCGAAACTTCTTGAAGATTTTGAGAAATTCGATTTACCCGACTGAGGTAAACATATTTTTCGTTTTGTAAGTTATAGTCATTCTGTAAATATTTTTCATTTTTGAAAAGAGCATTTTCTTGAAGCTGTTCAATTTGTTTTATACTTTTTGTAAATAACTTATTGAGTTTCTTTTTTCTATAAACTTTAGCTAAAATAATTTTCTTGCTGGTTTCGTCAATTGACATTTCCTGATAAACCAAAAAATCCTCCAATGCTTTAAATAAAAAGAACATTACTTGACGCATTTTTGCATCATCATACGTTTCTTTTGGGTATATCCATGAGAAAGCATAGGTCTTTTCCAAGCAGTCTTCCTTCGATAAATGATTGTCTTCAAAGAAAAATTCGAATAATTGGACCACATCTTGCCTTTGATTATGGGCAGGAGAGTGTAGCCATTTGCGCATTTCTCGAATTTCTTTGGCCGAAAACGTATTTAAAATGTTAATTAATTGACTTTTTTGCATTATAAAAATAAATATATTTTCAACAAAGTTAATAAAAAAACATGAGTAAAAAATAAAAAATTAAATCGTAATTAATTGATTGTCAATTAATTACGATTTTTGTGAGAAAATTTTTGTAAAAAAAAGATACTAAAGTTGTTCAACAAATGACTTTAGATGTCCTTGAAAAAACCTAAGAACATGAGCACTTTTGTAATGTACTTATTAACACAACAACCAAAAAGATATTTTTTCGTGAGATCATTTAATATACATAACCTGATAAGACTCAAAAAACTAAGTATAGTAGCAGTACTTAGTCTTGCTTTGAGTCTTATCGGTTTTTTTGAAGCTAATGCTCAAGTATATGGATGGGATAAAATATACGGTGGTTCAAATGGACCTGATGAGGCGCAAGGTATCGTTGAAATGGAAGATAGAGGTTTAGTTTTAGTTGGATCTTCAAATTCCTTTGGGCAAGGAAATCAAATATATACAATTCGGACAGATGTAGATGGTACTGTACTTTGGACAGATACACTTGGAAATTCAGGACCAGAGATGGGATTGGATGTAACTGTGGCGTCTGACCAAAATGGAGTAGTCGTAGTAGGGAATGGAGAAAACTTAGTGAATGGAGGAGATGATATTATCTTTTTTAGATTAGATGACGAAGGAAATAAGCTTTGGACAAATTATTATTCTACAAGTAATGACGACGAGGCATTTGGAATATCTACTACTATAGATGGAGGATATATTATTACTGGTTACACAGAAGATGGGCAAGGAGATAAGGATTTATTATTATTGAAAATTGATGGAAATGGGAATCAGGAATGGGTAAATACTTATGGAGGTATTTTTAATGATTCAGGTAATGCAGTTAGACAAAGAGCAAATGGAAATTTTGTAGTGACGGGTTATACTCAAGTCGCTTCTAATGATAGAAATATTTATGTTTTAGAAGTTAATGATGAAGGGGCAGTAATTTCAGAGAATAGTTTTGGTGGAATTACAGGACAGTTTGATGAAGGATATGACTTGGTTATAGCAAATGATGGAACTGTATTTATTACAGGAAGAACAGGAAACCAAGCCAATATTGCAGTACTTAAATTATCTCCTAATGGAAATTTTAATTTCTTTTCTTTTGGAGTTTCAAACTTTTTTGAAACGGGAAATAGTATTGCAATAGCTAGCGATGGAAATCTAGTAATTGCAGGTTACCACGAAGTTTCAGCAATTGATCTTAATTTTTTTCTAATAAAAGTAGACCTAAATGGAACTTTGATTTGGGAAAAAAGTATTGGTCAATCTAACCGAACAGAACTAGGTTTCGATATAGTAAGAACTTATGATGGAGGATTTGCAATTGCAGGTTCAAAAGCTATTACTGCTTTTTCTAATCCAGATATTTATTTAGTTAGAACGAATAAAGATGGAGACTTACTAACCAACCATATTATTGGAAATGCATATAGAGATGCAAACAATAATTGTACTTTTCAGGCTAATGAAGGTGGAGTTCGAAATTGGATTGTAGAAGCAAAAGGTGTAGATCGAACATTTTATGGTTCGGTTGATGCTGATGGAAACTTTGATGTCTTGACGGATACTGGAAGTTATGAGGTGAATATTATTGCTCCAAACGTTTACTGGGATGTGACGACTTGTCAAATGTTAAATTTCCCAGTTGAGGTGGGAACTTTTGATACTGTATTTTTGGATTATCCGATTCAGACTGAGATCGATTGTCCAGTTTTGGAAGTAGACGTTGCGACATCTCGAATTATTCCCTGTGAGGACAATGTGTATCGAGTTGATTTTTGTAATCAAGGAACTCAGATTGCAGTTGGTGCAACAGTAGATTTGATTTTAGAAGAAAATTTAATTTATAATAGTAGTACGTTACCTTTTATTTTCAACGAAGATAGTCTTTACACTTTTGCAATTGGAAATATAAACGTAGGTGAGTGTGGATTTTTTGAAGTAAATGTTACGGCTGATTGTGCCACAACAATTGCAAATGAAGCACATTGTGTAGAAGCTAAAATTTTTCCAGACAATACCTGTTTAGCTCCAAATCCGAACTGGGACGAATCATCAATTAGAGTAACAAGTTATTGCGAAGGAGATTCTGTAGTTTTCCTTTTGGAAAACATTGGAGATCAAGACATGCTGCAAGGAACAAAATTCATTGTTGTCGAAGACATTATTTTGATGTTCAATGGAAATCCACAGACCTCTGAAATACTTCAAGTAGGGGAAAAGCAAAGAATTGCTTACAAAGCAAATGGAAAACATTATCGATTAATTGCTGACCAAGCAACTGATCATCCAGGAAGAAATTATTTCGCAACTGCTTCAGTCGAAGCATGCGATCCAGATAATCAAGGAGTATCTCTAGGGTATGTAACGCAGTTAGAAGAAGCTGATAGGGATCCTTATGAAAGTAAAGATTGTATTGAGAACCAATTGTCATTTGACCCAATAGATTTTATCGGTTATCCCAAAGGCTACAGAGACACCTGTGCTACTGACGCCGATTTAATCACATCCCAAACCGATTTGAAATATCATATTCGTTTCCAAAACGTGAATGCTGATACTTCAAAAAGAGTGGTTATTCGTGATACCATCCCTTCACATTTGGATATCACAAGCATCCGACCTGGAGCGAGTAGCCATCCTTACACTTTCGAAGCCTACGGAGATGGATTTGTAAAATTTACATTTTCTGATCTTGGGCAAGTAAATAGTACGAACAACGAAATGTTGTCCCACGGGTTTGTTAAATACCGAATTTCTCAAAAACCAAACAATCCCGTGGGCACTATTATCGAAAATAGTGCGATCGTTTTCCAAGACTATGATGCTCCGACGGATACTGAAATTTCGAGACATCAAGTTGGTGGAGAAAATTTGACAGACTTTTTATGCTTTTTGACTTCTACAGAGAATCCAGATTTTCCACATGTGAACTTAAATGTTTATCCAAATCCATTTACGGATTTTGCGAAAGTGGAAGTGACCGGTGAGCAATTCAATGATATGGAATTCCATGTTTTTGATGCAGCTGGAAAAAAGGTAAGAGTGGAGAATTTTGAAAATAACGAACTAGAATTTCATCGCAACCAATTGCCACAAGGGCTATACATATTTACCATTATTGTTAAAGGACAAGTCGTTCAGAGCGGCAAATTAATTATTCAATAGAAAACCGTCAATCTGGATTTTTTAAAATTTAGTGAGGCAAAAACAACAAGATACTTGGCCGTTGAAGTTGTTCCAAAAAACATCCCAAAACCGTATTTTTTACTTCGGGAAAAAATATCTAAATCTTAAAAACCGTTTTCCTAAACCGAAATCCTAACAACCGTTTTAGTTATCCTAAAATAACCGTACACGTATCCCAAATCCGTATTTTAAATTTTTCAAAAACAGTTTCCCAAAAGTCGGTATTCCTATTTTTTTAGGGAGCCATCTTAAAAACCTTTTGTTTTTTATTTTTATTGCTACACTTTTTATCATCCCAGATTCAGATCGAGCAATATTCAACGGCCATTATTTTGTTTGAAAAAAGAAAGTCACATCCCAAAGACTTTGTTTACAAAGTGGAACAGTAAATAAAAGCAATGCGCCCTTCCGATTTTTTTCGAAAGGGCGCATCTTATGTAAAGCGACTCTCTAAAATGGTTACACTAATTATCTAATTTTCCACCTCTTAATTTGATAATCTTCTGAGTCTTCGCAGCCAATTCTAAATCGTGCGTAACTAGAACCAAAGTGGTACCCATATCTCGATTTAATTCAAATAAAAGTGCTTCAACTTTTTCACTAGTTTCTTCATCTAAGTTTCCAGTAGGCTCGTCCGCAAAAAGTATTTTTGGATTATTGCAAAAAGCACGGGCAAGAGAAACTCGTTGTTGTTCACCACCCGAAAGTTGAGTAGGATAGTGATTTTTTCGATCACCTAGACCAACTCGTTCTAGTAATTCAGTTGCTCTTTTTTTAGCTCCTTTGTCTCCTCTAAGTTCCAATGGAATCATAACATTTTCTAAAGCAGTTAAAGTTGGAATTAGTTGGAAATTTTGAAAAATAAAACCAACATGTTCATTTCGAACTGCGGCACGTTCATCTTCACTCAGATTATCTAAAGCTATTCCATTCAGAATAACTGAACCTTCAGTTGCTCGATCCAAACCTGCAGCCAATCCAAGTAAAGTAGTTTTTCCGCTTCCAGATGGACCAACGATAGAGAATGTTTCTCCTGGTTCAATTTTAAAGCTAACATGATCTAAAACGGTCAAAGAGCGACTGCCACTAGTATATGTTTTGGTTAAATTTTTTATTTCTAACATGTAATTATTTTTGAGTTTTAAACCTGCCTTTGCCGACAGACAGGTGATCAAATTTTGAGTAAGAAAACAAAACGGGTTTTTGCAAATGAACAGCAAAAACCCGAAAGTGTTTTATTTTTTCGATGAAACTTTCCGTTGAGAGGTTTAAACTTACCAACGATTATTCCAATGAAAATCTTATTTCTTAAAATTCTGCATTTCCTGGAGTCCGAGGAAATGGAATCACATCACGAATGTTGCTCATGCCTGTGATAAACAAAATCATTCGCTCAAATCCTAATCCAAAACCTGAGTGAGGCGTTCCGCCAAATTTTCTCAAATCCAAATACCAAGACAATTCATCTTCATGGATATCCATTTCAGCCATTCGTTTTTTGAGTAAATCCAAACGCTCTTCTCTTTGCGAACCTCCGATTACTTCACCAATTCCAGGGAACAAAACATCCATTGCTGCAACTGTTTTTTCATCATCATTTTGACGCATGTAGAATGCTTTGATGTTTTTTGGATAGTCGCGAACGATAACTGGTTTTTGAAATTTCTTTTCTACTAACCAGCGTTCATGTTCAGATGATAAATCAACTCCCCATTCAACTGGAAATTTAAATTTCCCTTTTTTGAATGGTTTCGAATTTCTCAAAAGATTGATAGCATCAGTATATGTGATTCGCTCAAAATCATTTTCAACCACAAATTTCAAAGTTTCCACCAAACTCATTGGTCGACGATCCTCCATTTTCATATTCTTCTCCAAGTCTTGAATTCGCTTATCCAAATAGGCTAAATCGTCTGGATAGTTATCCAAAATATAGTTGATCAAGTATTTACAAAAGTCTTCCGCCAAATCCATGTCATCATAAATATCTGCAAAAGCTACTTCAGGTTCGATCATCCAAAATTCGGCAAGGTGTCGAGAAGTATTTGAATTTTCAGCTCGAAAAGTTGGGCCGAAAGTATACACCTTACCCATCGATAATGCTCCAATCTCAGCTTGCAATTGACCTGATACAGTCAAGTTAGTTGCTTTGCCAAAGAAGTCTTGTTTGAAATCAACATTACCACTTTCATTGGTTGGCGGGTTACTTGGTTCAAGAGTGGTTACTCTGAACATTTCACCTGCCCCTTCTGCATCACTTCCCGTAATGATTGGTGTATGCATATAATAAAAACCTCGATCGTTGAAATATTTATTTACTGCAAATGCCACCGCGTGTCGAATTCTAAAAACGGCACTAAACGTATTGGTTCGCATTCTGAATTGAGCATTCTCTCGAAGGAATTCCATGGTTTGCTTTTTTGCTTGCAAAGGATATTCATCCAAGTTGTTGGCTCCTAAAATTTCGACTTCTGTTGCCTGAATTTCAACTGTTTGGCCAGAACCAGTAGATTCAACCAATTTTCCAGTAACTGCAATACAAGCATGAAAACTGACAGACTTCAATATATCTTGATTCATATTTTCAGGATCCAAAACGACTTGAAGGTTATTAAAGGTGGAGCCATCATTCAAAGCTACAAACTGATTGTTACGAAAAGCTCTTACCCAACCTTTGACTAAAACCACTTCACCAATGGAAGGATTTTTTAGAATATCCGCAATCTCGGTGCGTCTAATTTTGGAAGTATCTGTCATTTCCATTTTGATTAATAAATTATAAATATGTGATTAAAAAAAGAAGTGCGAAAATACTGATATTAAAAGTAAAGTTCAAGTATTTGCAGTATGGCTTTTAACGTAAGATTTAATGAAACCGTTCTAAAAATGAAGGTAAAATTGGAAAGAAAAAGGTGATCAAATTATTTGTTTTACAAAAATCGAGATTTTAATTCAGGAGTTGGAATCATACAACTCTCTTTTTCTCCAAACCACTTATATCTATTTTTTGCAATAAAATTATAAACTGCATCTCGAATAAGGCGAGGGACAATTATGAAAAAATACATTAAGCTCCATATGCCTCCCATGTTTTTGTACATACGAAGGGCAGCGTTTGACCGCAAATAAATCTTTTCATTTTCAACTAAAATAACAGAGAAAATATCTTCTTTGGGTAAATCAAAATGTGCTAAAATTTGCTGTCCAATTTCAGACTGAAGAGCTGCGAAGCGGAGATTATTTTTTGAACCATGCTTGATCACAAATTGAACTGCACCGTTGCAAAGATTGCACACGCCATCGAAGAGAAGTATTGGGTTTGTTTTGGAGAGTTCTAAAATATCTTTCATAGAATAATTAAACAGAAAAAAAATGAATTAGTTCTATTCGAAAAGTACTCGATATAATTCTTCGATTTTTCCAATCGTAATAATTTCAATTCCATAACGATCGATGTCCAATCCTTTTGTATTGTATTTTGAAATAAACATTTGTTTGAAGCCTAAACGGTCTGCTTCTTGAATTCTTTGATCGATTCGGTTGACAGAGCGGATCTCTCCTGACAATCCAACTTCACCTGCGAAGCAAACATCATTCGGAATAGCAACATCCTCCAACGATGAAATCAATGCACTCACAATGGCTAGATCAATCGCAGGATCATCTACTTTAATTCCTCCAGCAATATTTAAAAATACATCTTGTTGTCCATATTGAAAACCGCATCTTTTTTCCAAAACCGCCAATAACATACTCAATCGACGTAAATCAAAACCAGTTGCAGACCTTTGTGGATTTCCGTAAACGGCAGTACTCACCAAAGCTTGTGTTTCAATTAACATGGGGCGCATTCCTTCCATGGTGGCACAAACTGCACTTCCACTTAATTCCTCATCTTTTTGTGATAATAAAATTTCGGAAGGGTTGGAAACTTCTCGTAACCCATTCGCTTGCATTTCATAAATTCCCATTTCATCAGTCGAACCAAAACGGTTTTTAATGGTTCTCAAAATTCGATACGTGTAATTTCGATCTCCTTCAAATTGTAAAACTGCATCCACAATATGTTCCAATAATTTTGGCCCAGCAATTGAGCCTTCCTTGGTGATATGTCCAATGATAAAAACAGGAATATATTCTTCTTTCGCAAACCGTTGTAACTCGCCGGCACATTCACGAACTTGAGAAACACTACCAGGAGTTGAATCTATATAAGGTGATGCTAAAGTTTGAATAGAATCGATAATCATCAAATCAGGCTGCATTTCTTTTGCATGATTCAAAATTTTAGTGACGTTCGTTTCTGTGAGGATAAAGCAATTAGAAGTTTGTCCGCCGATTCTTTCAGCTCTCATTTTTATTTGTCCATCACTTTCCTCTCCTGAAACGTATAAAATTTTTGCAGGAATTTTCAAAGCAACTTGCAAAAGTAAAGTTGATTTTCCAATTCCAGGTTGACCTCCAATTAAAACTAAAGATCCACTTACAATTCCACCTCCAAGCACTCGATTAAGTTCTCCATCTGGTGTGACTAATCTAGGTCGATCATTTGCAACAATATCAGGCAACGCTATTGGTTTTGGACTTTTATTAGAACCAGTTCCGCCTCCTTTCCATGCTAATTTTTTTTCTTCTTGTGTCGTAGGTTTCGAGACAATTTCCTCTACAAATGTATTCCACTCCTCACATGATGGACATTTACCTTCCCATTTTGAGGAAGTGGCGCCACAATTAGTACAAGCATATATTTTTTTGATTTTAGCCACAGGTCACAATTTTATTTTGAATAAGTCAACAAATAAAGGTTTTAACAAAATTTTAATAGGTAGTCAAAAAGAAAAGCAAAAGAGTGAAATTATTTTTATAGAATTAAAGTAAACCAAATTTTTTTTTAACAAAATTAAAATCTGCAAAAATTTACATTTGTAGCATAAATAAAAAATAAATTTTCTTTCACTTAATTTTAGGGAAAAAATAAAAAATATTTTTTCCCTAAAATGTGACCACCTAAAAAAGCTGCGTCTTAAAAATGTAAGTTTTGAGGGACACATGTTAGAAAGATAACAAAGGAAAGAAAAGAGAATCAAAAAATGACAAAATATTAAGAAATACTAGTCATTTTCAAGATATAAAATAGACTTTAATTAGGAGCATTTATATGTAGATTGTTTTCATTTGGTTTTTTGGGGTTATACAGGGTACTGCGTTTCGACGTAAGTGCCCTGTTCTTTTTTAGCCTTTTAAATATAGAATTTTGAGAAAATGAAAAAAGCGATATTGAACAATTAAATTCAATATCGCTTTTCGTTTTTAGAAAGTAAGATGATTAATGCAATCGTATTTCATCATCATTTTCATCAAAGAAAATGTATTCAGTCATTTGAAAATCTGTATTTTCTTTAATTTTTATCCACTTAAAATGATATTTCATAAACCAAGACATTTGCTTGCTGGGGAATCCTTTTTTCAAGAAAGCACTCACGTATGGGTGAGCATGTAATTTTAATTTAGCTTGTGGTCGAGATTGAAGAATGAATTCTAAATCTCTTTCGATATCATCTGTTAATAAAATTGAAGGATTAATTTTTCCAGTTCCTTTACAGGATGGACAAATTTCCGCCGTATTGATTTTTACTTCAGGTCGCACTCTTTGTCGAGTGATTTGCATCAATCCAAATTTACTTAATTGTAAAATGGTATGTTGTGCACGATCCTTTTTCATATGATCTCTCATTGCCTGAACTAATTGCTTTTTATGTTCAGGAACTCGCATATCAATAAAATCAATGATGATAATTCCTCCGATATCACGAAGACGTAATTGTCTGGCGATTTCTTCTGCAGATTCTATATTTACAGCAAGGACAGCATCAGCTTGATTATCAGATTTAGCTGCTTTGTGACCACTATTTACATCGATCACATGCATTGCCTCAGTACTTTCGATGACTAAATATGCACCACTAGGCATCGTGGCCGTTTTCCCAAAAGAAGATTTGATTTGTCGAGAAATACCATGAACATCAAAAATAGATTTAGCTGATTTATGATGTTTTACTATTTTAACTTGATCAGGTGCAATAGTTCCTAAAAAGGATTTGATATTAATATGCATTTCTGCATCGTTGACCACGATTTTGTTGAATGAGTCACTTAAAATATCACGCAGGATACTTGTTGTTTTATCTAATTCACTCAGTAACTTCGCAGGTGGATTTGCATTGTGCAGTTGGCTATGTACCTGCTTCCACTTGGTCATCATGATATCTAATTCTTCGTGTAGATCAGCTACTTTTTTTCCTTCTGCCGCAGTTCTCACTATCACTCCAAAATTCTTAGGCCTAATACTTTCAACCAATCGTTGAAGTCTTTTTCTTTCATCTGAATTAGCAATTTTCTTAGAAACTGCGACAACATTAGAAAAAGGAGATAAAACCAAATACCTTCCTGGGATCGTAATCTCGCAACTTAATCGAGGCCCTTTAGTAGAAATAGGTTCTTTTAAGATTTGGACTAATACAGGTTCTTTTTTATTTAGAACTTGATCAATCTTCCCCGTTTTAATGATCTCATCTTCAAATTCAAATTGATCTAATTTAAATGATTGCTGTTTTCCAGAAATGGAATGGTCGGTGTATTTTAGTAAGGTTCGAAGCTTTGGGCCTAAGTCAGTATAGTGTAGAAAGGCATCTTTTTTATGGCCAATATCTACAAAAGCTGCATTCAATCCTGGCATCAATTTTCTGATTTTACCAAGGAAAATATCTCCAACAGTAAAATTAGTATTGGTCTTTTGTTTATGCAACTCAACTAACTTCCCATCTTCTAAAAGCGCAATTTCAACTTCGGTAGGAGTTGAATTAATAATTAGTTCTTTTTCCACTATTTTTATTTGTGGGCATTAAAGAATGGCAAAAACTAACTTCAGTAGGAAGTATTGTTTTGGAACATTCCATAGAGCAGGATAGCTCTACAAGGCAAGGCAGCAAAAATAAAAAGTCATTAACAAAATATAGAATGATTGAGTTAAAGCATCTATTTTGCCTGAATTGAACACATCTTTAAATTTGTGATAAACTAATAGTGTACATACTTTTTATTACGAATATAGAAAAATCTAGTATAGATTTTTACATGTAAATACAGAATTATCTCTCTTCTCCAAGTGTTACCTTGGGAGCATTATTTCGCTTACCCATCTTAATCTTTCAAGCACAGAAATAATACTTCCAGCTCTACAAATTTTTATTTGACTGTGTCAAAAATAAGAAATGGGTCATGGGATAACAATAAGTTGAAAACTCTATCCCATGACCCTTGAATCATCATATTTTCGGTTCAGGCAGATTATTTGAAACTACCCTGACCTATGCCAGATTAATTAATTTAAAAAAGCCAAAAGGCTATTTCACTTCAAATTATCTGTTCTTTTTCTTATGACGATTTTTACGTAATCTCTTTTTACGTTTGTGTGTCGCGATCTTATGACGTTTACGTTTTTTTCCGCAAGGCATAACTAATGTTTTTTATAATTATTAAAATTAAATTTCTCACGTCCCGAACACTCGGAACAAGTATTTTCTATCGCTGTGCTTCTGCCAGCGATTGACAAATATTTTGAAAAGTGGTTGCTTTTTCAGTCAATCCTAATCCTTCATAGGCTTGAGCTAAAAGGCAATTCACCTTAATATTTTCAGGTTCGATTTGGAGCGCTTTTTCCAAACGAGCTACAGCTTTGTCAAATTGTCCTGTTTGGATTCCAAGTCTTCCTAAAGTAGAAAGGGTAGGAACGTTGTCAGGATGCTTTTTGTTTAAATCAATCAACATCAAAATACCTTTCATAGGATTATCTTGAGGCGGACGTTCGGCATAGCAAACTGCTAAGTTTACTCTGTGAGTAACATCGCTTGGATCTAAAGAAATAGCATTTTCAAAAGCTTGAATTGCTCGATTTGCACAAAAATCTATTACTTTTTCCTCTTTCTCTAAATTCATCCCTCGATTATAAGTAGCTCCTGCGATGGACCATGCTTCTGCCGTAGCTTCTTGATCAGCTACTAATTGAGCATAATAACCTGCAATAGCAAATCGATTGATTCTGTACCAAGCACTTGAAAGAACTTTGTAGGCTTCCGTTTTGTCTAAATCGTTTTTGGCTTCTGATAGTTTTGCTTCAGCTAATAATACTTCACTAGCGTCTTCAGGTTTAAGATTATTTTTTGCAGATAACAATAGTGAATTAATACTAGTTGATTCTGCATTTTCAATCCGATCTTTATTTATTGCTTTTTGTGTTTTTGGTTTGGTATCAAATCCAAAATAAAGTAATAAGAATAAAGCTACTGCAAAAGATAGAACTGCTAATTGAGTTTTCGACATTAGTTTAGAAAAATTTAAATATTTCTACTTTCATCGTTTGGAAGTTCTGATACATTACCTTTCACTTCTTCTACAAAAGTTTTTGCAGGTTTGAATGAAGGGACAAAATGTTCAGGAATTTCAATCGCGATGTTTTTCTTAATGTGTCTGCCAATTTTTCTCTTTCTCTTCTTGATGACAAAACTTCCGAAGCCTCGAATGTAAACATTTTCACCTTCAGCCAATGAGCTTTTTACTTCCTTAAAAAGGGTTTCTAAAGTAACTAAAACGTCAACTTTAGGGACACCCGTTTTTTCCGATATTGCTGTTACTAAATCAGCTTTTCTCATCGTTTATCTTATTGGTTTATAATTAATTATGAATATTTTTTATTCAGATTAAAGCGTCG
>CAYGRM010000091.1:0-19247 GCA_964352225.1 uncultured Saprospiraceae bacterium
AATATACTTCGATGCCTGCTATCTTAACTGAAAATGGTTTTTTTAATAATAAAAAAGAAGGTCGAAAATTGCTTGAAGAGGAAACTCGCCAACTCATCGCTGATGCTCATGTGAATGCAATTATGGAAATTGAAAAATATGGATTTAAAGGTTTTCAAGGATAAAATTTATCTTTGTATTCTGTAATTTAGAAGGTAGCTTAAAGTTGAATGTCGTCAACTTAGGAAAATTGTCCATTTTTATTTTTTGAACTGCGCATAGCACTTACGATGGCTTTTAAAAAAACACCACAGATTGCTCAGATCTTCACAGATTCATGTTTTTATAATCTGTGAAAATCTGCGTAATCTGTGGTGAAAAAACTACTAGGTTTTACTTCAGTTGAATATCGTCAGCTTAAAGTCACTTCCTAATTTTTTTTCAAATAAATAACAAAACATGAGAGAAACTCTAACTTTATTGACTTGCATATTTTGTTGGAATATTGTTTCCGCTCAATTACCCAACACAAATATTTATCTTTTTCAAATGGAACAACAGGGTGACAGTTCCTTCCTATTCAAAAAGCCACAATTCCTAACTGCTTTCAATTCGAGAGGCTACAATAATCAACCTTCATTTATTTCCAATGATGAGATTTATTTTTCGATGGGTTCTACTTCTGAAAGTTCACAAACAGATATTGTCTCTTTGAATTTGAGAACTCTCGTAAAAACGATGGTCACTCAATCTGAAGATCGCGAATACTCTCCCTCCCCACTTATGGAACCTTACTATTTTAGTTGTGTCCGACAAGAGGCTGATGGTAAAAATACCCAGCGACTTTGGTTTTTCCCAATTGATAGATCGAGCGCTGGAAAACCACTTTTACCGGTGCAAACAAATGTTGGATACCATTGCTGGTTAAAGGATGCCATGGTGGCACTTTTCATTGTTGGCGAACCTAACAAATTAGCTATCGCAAACACTTTGGATAAAACCGTGGTCACATTGACTTCTAATATTGGAAGGTGTATGCAACGATTACCCAATGGGAATTTGGCATTTATCCACAAAGCGGATGAGTCGAATTGGAAAATAAAAGAATTAGATGTCAACACCATGCGTAGCACCACAATTGTTGCTGCACTTCCACAAAGCGAAGATTTTGTAGTACTTCCAAACAATACTTTTTTGATGGCAAAAGGCAGTAAATTATTTAAGTATAAAAAAGGATGGGATACGCAATGGTTAGAAATAGCTAATTTTGAAAAACATAATTTGAAAAATATTACTCGAATGGCAATTAGTAAAAATGGAAAAATCGCACTAGTTGATGTGAAGTAAAATATTGCAAGAGGTATCGGATATCTTGAAGGTCTAGCGATACCCCATAAGTTTTTGAATGATTGAACGCAGAGACGGGAAGACGCAGAGTTCCTGAATAATTCTTTAAAACCTCTGCATCTCTTTTATCTTTTTACAAAAAAAAATCTCTGCGTCTCCCTTTCTCTGCGTTCAATTTAATTCTACTTATGTAGTATCGTTAGACTTTAAAGGTATCCGATCCCTAATCATCCCGATCATCGCTAATTTCTAAAATTAAAAACATGAAAAAATTCTTAATTCTCCTCTTCCTCACCATCCCCTTTTTAACTTTTTCCCAAAGTAAAAGAGCCTACAAAAAAGAAGTCAAAAAATTCCGAAAGCACTACAAACAAGATTTTTTAGACGAAGCTCGTTCCCCTTTTTATAATGATAAAAAAGGGATGAAAGACATGCGATTTTACAAAGCCAATCGGAAATATAAATTGCCTGCTACTTTTAAACTAACTCCTGAAGCGGTTCCATTTAAAATGGCTACCTACTCAGGCAATACGCAAGATTATGTTTTGTACGGAATAGCAACGGTTGATTTGGATGGCAAAAATATAGATGTACACATTTACCAAAGTTTGCGACTTCGTGAAATGGAAGAATACAAAGATCATCTTTTTATTCCTTTCAATGATTTGACGAATGACGAATCCACCTACGGCGGAGGAAGATATATTGATTTAAAAATGAGTGATATCAAAGACGATAAAGTGATCATTGATTTTAATCGATGCTACAATCCTTGGTGTGCCTTTAGTGATGGTTATAATTGCCCTGTGCCGCCGAAGGAAAATCATTTTGAAATAAAAATTGAGGCGGGGGAAAAGATGTTTGTGGGGAAAAAGAAAAAGTAGTAATAGAAATGATTTGAAATTAGACGTTTCTTTACAATATTATTTTTTGAAAAAAAGCTGAAACCTCGAAGGAGATTTCAGCTTTTTTTCTTTTCAACTAAGAAGTTTCATTATTGTTTTGAAGCTGTAAATGTGCAGCCCGCATCAACTACATCTGTAAAAGTAGTTCCATTAAATGTGATCGTTCCAGAGAAAAAACCAGGGACTTCATAGGTCATCGTAGAACAATCAAATGATAATGTTCCAGTAGTATTTGCCGTAGTACCATCAGTAACAGTTACCGTAATTAATATTTCAGTATTAGTTGATCCTTCAGCAAAAGTATATGTCTCTAAATCGCAACCGACAGTTTGTCCACCAGTTACTTCCCACGTTCCAATTAATGCTTCACTACAATGAGTCCCACAATCTGCCCCTGAATAACCAGTTGAACAATCACAAGTACCATCAAGACATATTCCATCATTTAAGCAAGTCACCCCTTCACATGGATCATCTTCACATGATTGAAAAAGAGCCATTGTAAAAAATAAAGCTAACACAGATAAAAATTTAATAGATTTCATTTCATTCAGATTTTAAAAATTAATGCTTACTCTGTTTTGGATTTTCAGCTTGGTCCATATCCAGGATAAAGATAATATTTGTTCCTCTTTCGGAGAGTTTTTAATTGGAAAATACAAGATGATTTTCCTCATAAAAAAAACTAGAACTTCTTTCGAAATCCTAGCTTCTAATTTAAGTAATTCTGCAATAGTTATTGCTTTTTAGCCTTCGTATTCGTCTTGACTTTCGTACTCAAGTTCAAATCCATCGCAGCCTTTGCCCCCATGATTTCCATGAAATCTAAACCTGCATTTCCTTTTCCACCGCCACCAGTTTGGAACTTAGGCACTAAGTCACCTTGGTAATTTTGGAAAGCCGTTGCCCACATACCTTGCACATCTTTGTAAGCTGCCAATTTTTTATCCAAAGCACCATCTGCCGCCATCACTTTTTGCTTTGCATAAGCTTCCGCTTCCGCCAATGCTTTGATTTTTTGAGCTTCCAATTTTGCCGCATCTAAAGCAATTTTTTGTTTCAACAAATCCTTTTCAGCTAATTTTACTTGCGTCTCCGCTTGCACCACTTGCTGAGTTTGCACTTGCTTCTCTTCGTACTCAATCGTCACCAATTGTCGACGACCTTCCGCTTCTGCAGTCATGGCTTCCTGCTGAGCAGTTACCAAGTTTTGCTTCGAAACTGACTCTCGAGTACTTGCTTCAATTTTCTTTTTCAACTTTTCATCTACTTGAGCTTCGTAATCGACATTTTCAATCGTAGCACTTGCAATCGAGATTCCAAAAATTTTCAAATCAGATTTTTTTCTCACTTTGTCTCCTTCCTTATTTACTCGAATTTTATTCGCATAAATCCGCTTATTTTCACCCGTCAAAGTATCTTTTGTAAAGGTTTCTTGAATATCCAAAATGAATAATCCATCCTCTAATTGATCTTGAAAATATTGCGACAATTGTGCTCTACCTCCAGAATAATGTTGCTCTGAATCCATCAATTGCGCTGAGTTTTTCAAACACTCAATCGTGTAAGGTGCTAAACCTTTCATTGCGATGTATTCGCGATTAACATACTCAGAATGAAGCATCAACATATCTGATTCTACCTCAGGTAATCGAAATCTTACTACCGTTTGAGCGTAAGCTTCGGTGGCATCATTGAATCGAATCAAGATTGATTTTGCATCAATGGTTGATCCTGTATTTTCGCCCCCGCGATGACTGATCGTAATTACATTCGGATAGGTGGTCACTTTGGAACCTGGAAACTTTAGATAAACTCCATTGGTAAAAACTACATACTTTTTACCGGTAGGTGTTTCGACTATTTCGCGATATCCCATGTCATTATATCCGAAAGGATTAATGAGTACAAACATGATGATTGCAAATAAAGCGACCATGCCAGAAATAATGAATTTGCCATTTAATTTTTCCATAACTTAAATTTTTTGATTAGTTATTAATTGTTTTGAACACTCCTAAGCTGTGGTTTTAATTATCGTAATTCCAAAATTCACGACTTGACAAGAGGAATGTTAGATAAACGTTAATAAAATGGGATTATATTGATGATTGATTAAAAAAATGACATTATATAAGGTATCGTTCAATTTGAATAAATAATATTTGGACTTAAAATTTAAAATCCCCGCTTTGCAATGGGAACGCAGATTGGGCGGATCAAGCAGATTTTAGCGGATTTGACGATTGACAATATGCTGGGGAGAATCCGCGCTAATCCGCTTGATCCGCCCAATCCGCGTTCCCATCGCACAACATTGTTTTAAAGAATTTTTTCTCATCTTTGAGTTCAATTTTATCCAAAATTTTCAATCAAAAAAATGCACCACTTCGTCACAGATCAAATGCAACGGAAAGTAAAAATTCCAACTCATCCCATGCGAATAATTTCTCTAGTTCCTTCGCAAACCGAATTACTTTTCTATTTAGGTCTAAATGAAGAGGTGGTTGGAATTACCAAATTTTGCGTTTATCCACATTCAATGTTCAAATCAAAAACTAGAGTTGGTGGAACTAAAAAATATAATTTTGAAAAAATAAAATTACTCCAGCCAGATTTGATTATTGGAAATAAAGAAGAAAATGATCAGGTGCAAATTGAATTGTTGGAAAAAGAATATCCAGTTTGGATGAGTGATATTTTCAATTTAGAAGATGCTATGGAGATGATTTTGGAAATTGGGAAAATCGTCAATAAAAAATCAGCAGCTGAGGTTTTAATTGAAAAAATAATTAGTTCATTTCATCGTTCTGAACAAACGATTCGGCAGTTTATTCATCGTCCACGCGTGGCATATTTAATTTGGAAAAATCCAACAATGGTCGCAGCAAGTCAAACTTTTATCCATGAGATGTTGGAAATGGCAGGTTTTGAAAATATCTTTACAACTGAATCTCGATACCCTCAAATCTCAGATGAAAAATTGGCAGCAGCACGACCTGATGTGATCTTGCTTTCATCTGAACCCTTCCCGTTTAAAGAAAAGCACATTAAAGAAATACAAGCGGTTTGTCCTGATGCTGAGATTAAATTAGTGGATGGAGAGATATTTTCATGGTATGGAAATCGCTTATTATTAGCAGGGCCTTATTTTGAAAATTTGAGATTAAGTATGGAAAAAACTTAACGATTCAGCAAAGTAGAATTTTATCTATTTTTGAACCCAGAGGCGCAAAGACGCAGAGAATTTTTTTCAAAAAATTTGAAATCTCTCCGTCTCTGCGTCTCTGCCTTCAAAAATTTATTTGCGAAGCAAATGTAATAAACTTACGAAAAATAAAAACAGAAGTAAAAAATTGACAATCAACAACTTAAACAACCTTAAATTGTTGATTTGAATTAGCTCCTTCAGAGCTTCACAAACATTTTTTAGTTTACTAAGGGGCTTTTCCCTCTAGGGTCTAAAAAACGAAAATGGCTTAGAAAGTTTAAAATAGTGACGGTGCTCGGCACCTAGAAATTGGAAAAGATGCAGAGCACCGTCCCTATTTATAGAAAAATTCTAAAAAATAACCCAAGGTGCCAAACTCTAAATGCGGGTTAGCAACAACCAAAATTATTATTTTCAAAAATTAAGAAATATGAAATCCCTTTGGACAATTCTTTTGATCATTTTAACCGTTCCACTTTTTTCCCAAAATTCATCTACCAACCAGGTAGAAGAAAATTCTTCTCTTCGATATATTCCTAATGAATTTATTATCCAATTAGAATTAGGAACTAATACCTCTTCTTTTTTTCAAAAAGTAAAAACGCAATGGGGAGAATCAGGCGTAGTTTTCCAAAAGGAACATCGACTTTCTGAAAAGCTTAATCTATTTTTATTAAAATCAAAAACAGATATTTCGAATGTAAATGTACTGTTAGATAACTTTAGAAAATTACCCGAAGTAAAAGTTATTGGCCAAAATTTCCAATTACAACCAAGAGATAAAACGCCCAACGACCCAATGTATACCAGTCAATGGGACATGGAGATTATCAATGCTCCCGCCGTTTGGGAAACTACCACAGGCGGAGTAACTGCCTTAGGGGATACGATTGTCGTAGCTATGATGGAAAGTGGCGACTGGCGACATGATGACCTGCAAGATAATGTGTGGATCAATTGGAATGAAATAAATAATGATGGAATTGATAATGATGGGAATGGGTTTATTGATGATTACTTCGGTTGGAATGTAGTGGATTCATCTGACTTAATTGGTTTTGATTTTCAAGGTCATGGGATTCGTGTAGGAGGAATTATTGGTGCTCGAGGTGACAATGAAATGGGAGTAACCGGAGTTAATTGGAATGTAAAAATCATGTGGGTGCAAAATAATTTGCAAGTGGATAAAATAATCGAAGGATACGAATATGTTTATCAAAATCGAAAATTATATAATGAAACTAATGGTTCAAAAGGAGCATTCGTAGTTTCTTCCAATGGATCATTTGGCATCGATGGTGATAGCCCTGACTACCCTGATGGCTTACAAGTATCCGATAATCCTCTTTTCCCTTTGTGGTGTGATGTACACGAGATGCTCGGAGAAGTCGGTGTTTTAAATGTGGGTTCTACAAATAATAAATCTCTTGATGTAGATGAAGTTGGCGATATGCCTTCGATATGTCAAACTGAACATTTAATCGTAGTCGCAGAAAGCGATAAACTTGATGAGCTCAGTTCTGGATATGGAAAAGTCAATGTTGACTTAACCGCTCCTGGAGATGGTTCACCAACGACTGGGCCTGACAATACCTATGCAACGATTGGTTCTACCTCGGGTGCAGCTCCGCATGTAGCTGGCGGAATTGCTTTGTTGTATAGTTTACCATGTGAAAAATTAGCCTTGGCAGCAAGAGAAGATCCAAAAGGGACTTCACTTGTAATGAGAGATATTATTTTAGGAGGAGTTGATCAGAAAGAAGATCAAATAGGTAAAACAGTTTCGGAGGGAAGACTAAATTTAGAAAAAAGTATGGAGTTAGTTAATGACTTTTGCGGTAGCGGAATTGACCTTTTAGTCATCAATTCGATTGTTCCAAATCCAACTTCGGATTTCATCGAAGTGGATTTTACCCCAAATCAATATGGTGATTATAAAATTCAAATCTTTAATTCAGTTGGTCAATTAATGACGGAAACTATTTTTACGGCAAGGGAATTTTTACCAGCTAAATTTAAAGTAGATGGAGTTGGAGGCTTGAAAACTGGAATTTATTTTATCCATATTTCGAACGATTTGGATTTTACAACAGGAAAATTTTTAGTAGCTAAGGATTAAAAAAAGTACTTAATGAAAATAGGATTTTTTGATTCTGGGGTTGGAGGTTTATCTGTTTTACATACTGCCATGAGAATACTTCCTCCACAGCAGTATATTTATTTTGCTGATTCTAAAAATGCTCCGTACGGAACTAAATCAAAAAAAGAAGTCAAAAAATTGACCTTTGCTGCGGTCGATTTTTTGTATAAAAAAAATATTAGTGCTTTAGTGATTGCTTGTAATACTGCCACAAGTGTTGCAGTTAAGAAACTAAGAACAGAATATGACTTGCCTATCATTGGAATGGAACCTGCCATCAAACCAGCCATTGAAAAATCTAAAAATAAAAAAGTTTTACTGGTTGCTACCGCTTTAACTTTGAAAGAAAAAAAACTACATCATCTTTTGAGTCAGCTGAATGCAACTCAAAAAGTCGATGGAATAGCCTTGCCTGATTTAATTTTATTTGCGGAAAAAATGGAATGGAATCATCCAAAGGTTTCGAAATATTTAGGAAAAAAACTGAATCAGATTAATTGGAAAGATTACAGTTCTATTGTTTTAGGTTGTACGCATTTTCTTTTTTTCAAAACTCATTTCCAAAAAATAATTCCTCCGCATATTGAAATTATTGATGGAAACTTAGGAACAGTTTTACATCTAAAAAATCAAATTCATCTTTCAACTAATTTGAAAAAAAGTTCCGTAGATTTTTATATTTCTGAAAAAAAAGTAGAATCTGCACTCTTTCAACCTCATTTAGATTGGTTAAAAAAACAAAATCCTTAAATTACTTTTCTCCACTAAAATGAATCGGCTCGCCATTTTTCTCATCAAACCTTGTTAGCAATTCTTTGATTGGATGCAGTTTTAGAGACAACACTTTTTCCGTATCTGAGTGAGCAGATTGTAGCTTAGCTTCATCGTACAATGGTATCACTTTTCCTAAATGTTCATGTAAGGTATTAATCTGATTCGGTTCGGCATTGTAAGAGGTAATGTCTACCTGATTAAAGTCAATATTCTGACTATCAATCAGTTGCGAAGCCAAAGGCCTGGAACCTGGACTCTCAAAAGTGATGGCCTTTGCATTATCTTTCACCGCACAAAGCTCTGCTAAAACAGCTCCTAGAGAATGTCCTGTATGAATAATAATTGGCTCCTTTTTATATTTTTCCAAATAACTTTCTTTGACTTTTTGAACAAAATGCTGTGCTGCTTCGAATTGTTGTAATGGAATTTTTCCATGAAAAATATCATAATCATCGTCCATGTCTTTGATCATATCCCAAATCTTTCCATCATCAATAGCAATCGAAATTTGATCAAGCGACAGCTCATTTAGCTTTATATTCAAGTCAGTTCCTCGGTGCGCGATGATTAGCTGATTCGTTTTTTTATTTACATAAGCTCTCCCAAAATACCCACCTCGAGCAAATGTTTTGGCTCCCACGTAAGGAATTAATGCACCCCAATCTTCACTATCCACCATTTCGATAACTTTTCCAAAATCGATATTCAACCGATCTCTATAATTTTTTTCATCAAAATCTAAAAATGGATTTAAATGGTCAGGTAATTCTTTCGCATCTTTATCATCATAGACATGAGCACTTAGTAAAGCGTATTCGTAAGGTGTCGTAACTCCGTTTTTTTGACAAGAAGAAAGGACGGAGGAAAAAATTAAAATGTAAAAAAAGATACTTCGCATTTTGTTTTTTTTAAATACAAAAATATCTATTTAAAACGGATTCAAATGGAAAGATAATATGAATGAAGGCGAATAATGGATAAATCGATTTTTTGCCACAGATTATACTGATTAGTTTGATCTTTATGATTGTTCTCAGGATGTTTTATCTAAAAACAGAAATCATAAGAATCTTAGAAGATCAGCGTAATCTGCGGCAAAAAAAAATCAAAACCGCAATCCCGTTTCAACCCCAATATGAAAAGAGTTGTTATCATAAGAATGATAAGCTGGGATCAATTCAAATCTACCAATCGTTTGAATAAAAAAAGTTGGTCCATTATTAATTTCAGATTCCCAACCAAAAGAAAGATTGCTCGATAAATATATTTCTCTAACAGCAGACGTTCGTTCTATTTTTTCTTCAGCATTTGGTCCAGTAAATGGGGCAAAATATTTTTCTTTCCAATGGGAAAAAACATAAAAATTAAATTGAGTCCCTGCTTCTAGGAATAATCTATTTTCACGATTTACATTTTTTAAAACGAACCGAAATCTAAATGGAATTTCTGCAAAAAAATCTTTCGAATTTACTCGCAAATAATCAACGGGGGCTGCGTCAGGATCAATTCCCCATATTTTAAAGTCTTCATAAGAAAACCTTGAAGCTAATCTAAATCCAGAAACTAGAATCCATCTATCCGCAATTGGATAATTTACATTGGCACCAATTCTGACGGTGTGTAATGAGGAGACATAACGATCTAGTTTATCATTTTTAAAATCAATCCGATCTCCATAATCATAGCCAAAGACCAAATCGGTATGACAATTTTTAATTCCATATTGAGCAGAAGCCAAGCATGGCAAAAAAAGAAAAGCAATAATTAAGTTTTTCATATTAAATTTATTTTTTGATGTTGATGACTTTACAAAAACGTAGTTTTATTGATGATATTTCAATGTTAAAATTCGCTGCGTTACCCCTAATCAATGCTAAAAGTCACCTTCCTATGTGATAGAAATCACATGGTGATTTCTCTAAACTTCTTTTCTTTCACAAGTGTTATATTCCTATCTTTGCACCCGATTTTGTAATAGAAAAAAGACAATGAGTACCAAAATAGAAAAACAAGAAATAACCATAAAATTCGCTGGTGATTCAGGCGATGGTATGCAGTTAACTGGTAGTTTATTTACTGGAGATACTGCTCTGACAGGAAGTGACTTAGCCACCTTCCCTGATTTCCCTGCTGAAATTAGAGCTCCAATCGGAACATTAGCAGGAGTTTCAGGTTTCCAGTTGCATTTTGGTAGCCGTAGAATTTACACTCCGGGTGACCAATGTGATGTATTAGTGGCAATGAATGCTGCTGCGCTAAAGTCTAACCTCACTAATATTAAGCAAGGTGGTACGATCATTTTGAGTACGGATGGTTTTGACAAAAAGAACCTTCGACTAGCAAAATATGCAGATGGAGAAAATCCTTTGGAAAATGATTCATTAGCTAATTTCGAAGTTTTTGAAATCGACATTACCAAACTTACTCGCGAAGCTTTAAAAGAATCTTCACTTGGAACAAAGGAAAAAGACCGTTGTAAAAACATGTTCGTCTTGGGATTCCTTTTTTGGCGATATGATAGAAAATTAGATGTGACTATTGATTTTCTCACACAAAAATTTTCTAAGAAACCCGAAATTCTTAAAGCTAATATCAAATGCCTCAAAACTGGATTTCACTATGGTGAAACTACGGAGACATTTATTACCCAATATAAAGTAAAACCTGCGCCGCTCGAAAAAGGAACTTATCGAAACATCAAAGGCAATGAAGCTCTAGTGATTGGGTTAATTACTGCCGCTCGAAAATCGAAGTTGTCGCTTTTTTATGGAAGTTATCCAATTACTCCTGCTTCCGATATTTTGCACGGTTTGGCAAAATATAAAAACTATAGTGTAAAGACTTTCCAAGCAGAAGATGAAATTGCTGCAGTTTGTTCTGCCATCGGTGCTTCGTACGGAGGTGATTTAGGAATAACGGGAACATCAGGTCCTGGTTTGGCGCTAAAAGGGGAAGCTATTGGTTTGGCGATGATGTTAGAATTGCCCTTGGTTATAGTGAATGTTCAACGAGGTGGTCCTTCAACTGGTCTGCCTACGAAGACTGAACAATCTGATTTGATGCAAGCATATTATGGTCGAAATGGAGAGTGTCCTTTGCCTATAATTTCTGCCAGTTCGCCTTCTGACTGTTTTGAAGCAGCCATGGAAGCTTGTCGAATTGCCATGCAACATATGACGCCAGTTATCTTATTGAGTGATGGATATATTGCCAATGGTTCAGAACCTTGGCGTTTTCCAAAAGCAGCCGATATTCCTTCCATCGATATTCAATTTAAAAAACCGATTGAGGAAGATGAAACTTATTTACCCTATTTCCGCGATGAAAAGTTAGTTCGAGAATGGGCTTTACCAGGAACAAAAGGATTAGCACATCGACTAGGAGGCTTGGAAAAAGAAGCGAATACGGGGAATGTTTCCTATGATCCTGCCAACCATGAATACATGATAAAAACGCGGGAAGCAAAAGTGGAGAAAATTGCTGATTATATTCCTGAGCAAAAAGTTACGATGGGTGTCGAAGAAGGTGATTTATTGTTATTAGGCTGGGGATCCACTTTTGGAGTGATGGAATCTATCACCAAAGAACTCGCTGCGGAAGGCTTAAAAGTGGGTCATACTCACTTACGATATATTCGTCCATTCCCTAAAAACTTAGGGGAGATTTTGAAAAATTATAAAAAAGTAATGATTCCAGAAATCAATAATGGGCAATTATCAAAAATAATTAGAGAGCGTTTTTTAATCGATCCTATTCAGTTTAATAAAATACAGGGAGTGCCGATTATGAAGGCGGAATTGAGGTATGCCATTAAGGAAGTGTTGGAGAATATGTGATTTTATTTTTGCCACAGATTTGGACTGACTTTTATTATGACTTTGCGCTGATTTTTAAATAGTCTGTGAAAAGTCATCTAACAAGGTCAGTCCAAGTCTGTGGCAAAAAACACATAATCGTCAACATCCAACGAATAATCACTCAATCTACCCACTTCCAAAAACTACCTTTTAAAAGTAAAAGGTTGGATGCATCTTTGAATTGTAAACGATAGATAATCATCTAAACAATTTAAAAATGAAAATTATCCAAGTTTTGATATTGATGTTTTTATGCCTTGATTTTCAATCAGTTAGAGCCAATTCGAGTTATGTTTGGGGCGATACTTTACATGTTTGGGCGACGTCAGGTTTGAATATGCGGGAAGGACCAGGGACGGATTTTTTAAAAATGAAAAAACTCGAATATGGGGATAAAGTACAAGTAATTGATGATCAGTTAAATGCCAAATCTTTGAGTTTGACCATTTTAAAAAAGAATAAAAGACACAACCAATTCAACCTAACAGGACATTGGGTCAAAGTGAAAATTGGGAAAAGAGAAGGATATGTTTTTGATGGATATTTGTCAAGGTTGCCAGCAATGGAAATGAAAAAAACTAAGGATGGTGAAACCTATTTTGAACATTTTAATGAATATGCTAAGCGTGAATTTGGGATTGACTCCACAGCACTTACTATTGATTCATTAAATAATTACGATGAAAGATTTGTTTATCAAAATGGAATGGAGTGGAAAGATCCAAGTAGTGAATGTTACTTTGCAACATTGGATTTAGGAAAAATTTCCTTCAATGAAGCTTATTTAATTTTTGAAAAAATGACTTCGTTCGAGCACCATGCGAAATATTTCCATCCCAGAGATTTAGCATTTAATGAACCTGGTCAGCCGATTGAATATGACTATTTCCAAACGACTGTTGAAAAAGAAAAAAATGGTTTTTACCATTTACAATTCGATACTGATTTTTTTGGAATGACGTTAAAGTTTGTGGATGGAAAATTTATTATCTCTGAATGGGGATGTTGTTAAAAATAAAAATCATGCAATTAAGATTCTTTATCACTTTATTTTTGGCAACCATTTTAAGTGAGTTCTCTTTTGCCAATTTTTATAAAAAAGGCGACACTTTAAATGTTTGGGCAACCTCTGGATTGAACATGCGAGAAGGGCCAGGGACGGATTTTCCTAAAATAAAAAAACTCGAATATGGGGACGAAGTAGAGATTATTGACCAATATTTATTCTCTACTCCTTTGAATATTACTGTGGTCAAAAAAAGTGAGAAGAGTGACGAATTTGTACTGAAAGGATTTTGGGTGAGGGTGAAAATTGGAACGCAGGAAGGATATGTTTTTGATGGGTATTTGTCGAGTTTGCCAGTTTTGAAAATTTATAAAAATGAATCTTCAGAAACTAACTATGAATTTAATCCTGAGTGGATTCTAGGTTATTTTAAAAGAGAATTTGGAGTTATCAGTAAAAAAGAGAAAAGAGACATATATAATATTGGAAGTACATTCTATAAATTTAATAAAGATATAACCTTAAAACAGATAACTGAAAAAGGTGCTGATACCATAATTAAACTTCCAAATATCACTTTCCATGAAGGATACTTATTTTTCAATGTTTTTACAGGATTTGAAGATTATTTGAAAAATAAAGAAAAGTTTGAGTACACAATTTTCAATATTAAAACGAATAAAAATAATATTACTATTTTTATTTCAAATGGAGCTAATCGTGATGTTACTATTTCCATAAAAAATGGAATTGTTATGATTAGTCAATCTGAATACTGTTAAATAAACGAAAATAATGAAAGAAAATCCCCTACACCGTCTATCCAACGAAACTGTCCAAAAACGACGCAAAGAATATCTCCTTTGGGGAATGATTCCTGCGACTGTTTTTATTTTGTTGGAAGTTTATATTATATATAATCCGCAGCATAAAGGAATGGAATTGTATGTATTAGCAGGGTTGTTATTGAGTTTTCCATTTATATTTCAAGCAAGTAAGTATTCGAAAGAACTTCGAAGAAGACAAAAAAAATAGGTCAACATGACAAAAAATAATGTAAAATTAAAAGCAAAAGACTTCGCCACCGATCAAGATGTTCGCTGGTGTCCTGGCTGTGGTGATTACAGCATCTTGGCACAAGTACAAAAAGTTTTTGCAGAGTTGGAAATGAATCCAGATGAAGTAGCGATCATTTCAGGGATTGGTTGTTCTTCGCGTTTCCCATACTATATGAGTACTTATGGCATGCATTCTATTCATGGCCGTGCTCCAGCAGTTGCTTCAGGTTTGAAAATTGCGAACCCTGATTTGAGTGTTTGGATTATTACTGGAGATGGTGATGGTTTGAGTATTGGAGGAAATCATTTACTGCATATTTTGCGAAGAAATCTGGATGTAAATATATTGTTATTCAACAATCAGATTTATGGCTTGACCAAAGGGCAATACTCTCCTACCTCCGAAGTAGACAAACGAACGAAGAGTACTCCAATGGGTTCTTTAGATCATCCTATTAATCCATTAGCTGTTGCAATGGCGGCTGATGCCACTTTTGTAGCTCGGACGATGGATCGAGATCCGAAGCACATGCAAGAGATGCTAAAGCGATCAAACCTTCACAAAGGAACTTCATTTTTAGAAATTTATCAAAATTGTAACATCTTCAATGATGGTGCATTTTTTACTTTTACTGATAAAGCCACTAAAAAATCTTCTGCCATATTTTTAGAAAATGGACAACCTTTAGTTTTTGGAGAAAATGACGAAAAAGGAATTCGACTCGATGGCTGGAAACCACAAGTAGTTGATTTGGAAAAAGATAATTACTCCAAAGATGACCTTTGGATTCATGACGAAACTGACTTGTACAAAGCTCAAATGTTGACTCGATTCTTCGATGATCCACGACAAGCAGAATTTTTGCCAAGACCTTTCGGCGTTTTGTATGCAACGGAAAGAGTTTGTTATGAAGATCAATTATTGGAGCAATTGAATGATGCCATTGAGCAAAAGGGGAAAGGAAATTTAGATGAATTGATTGCAGGGAGTGTGACTTGGGAGATTTAATACACCCCAGACCCCTAAAGGGGAGTTTTGGCTTTCCTTTCAAATTAATTTAAGGCTTTCATTGATTAAACATTTTACTCAAAATTTAGGATTGGGGAATTATTTTTCTACATAGAGAAATAATTCCCTTTCTCATTTTAATCCCAAAAACCAAATCAATAAAAGAAAAATCTTCAACTAAAAGGAAAGCCAAAACGCCCCTTTAGGGGTCGGGGGTTAAATACTCAAAATAAATATATTTCCCTTCCTCCCCTTTTCTTCGATTTTCTTTGGTTTTCCATATTGTCTTCTCTATCTTCATTTTACAAACGTAATGAGAAAAGAGAAAGCCTTTACAAACCTAACTTTTGGCTTCTATGAGAAAACAATTATACGATAATCACGGACGTGTGCTTAATTATGTGCGCCTAGCCGTAACTGACCGCTGCAACCTTCGCTGCTTCTACTGCATGCCTGAAGAAGGTATTCAATATATCAACAAGACTGAATTGATGAGCTACGAGGAAATCCATCGTGGGATTAAACTTTTGGCTCAAATGGGTATTGAAAAAGTCCGTATTACAGGTGGCGAACCATTCATTAGAAAAGATATGATCAAACTCCTTTGGGCTATTCGAAAGACCGAAGGAATTAGAGATATAAATATTACCACTAATGGAACTGTACTTGAACAGTACATACCTGAATTAAAAAAATTAGGTATCCGTTCCGTCAACTTAAGTCTAGATACTTTAGATAAAGCTCGATTTTTTGAAATCACTCGACGTGATGTTTTTGATACGGTGATGCGTAGTTTTGAATTGTTATTAGACAATGACTTTGAAGTAAAAATTAATGCCGTCGTTATGGCTGGCAAAAATGAAGATGACATTATTCCGTTAGCTTCATTGACAAAAGATCTTCCCGTAGGTGTGCGATTTATCGAAGAAATGCCATTTAACGGAGAAGGTGCCCACTATCCCAAACTTCAATGGAATTATAAAAGTATTCACCAAAAAATCAAAGACCACTTTCCTGATCTTCAAAAACTTCCTGACCCGCCTTCATCGACTTCGATGAACTACAACGTGCCTTCACACAAAGGAACGATTGGAATCATTGCAGCTTACAGCCGTACTTTTTGCGGCACCTGCAATCGAATTAGAATTACTCCACAGGGGCAATTAAAAACTTGTCTTTATGATAGTGGAGTATTTAACATTAAAAAATTAATGCGCGAAGGTGCTTCTGACGAGCAACTTCGCGCCACTTTTCTCGATGCATTTAGCAATCGAGCAAAAGATGGTTTTGAAGCGGAACAAAGTCGTTTTGGAAATGGCGTGTCCGAATCTATGGCGACTATCGGTGGATAAATACAAGATTACTGTGAGTTGTTAGCGGTGTACGATGAACATACTATGAGTAAACATTAATATATTTTTTTGATCACCTGACATCGCTAACTTTTTTAAAAATATAAATATTGAGGTTATATTTAAGAGGTGTTTACCATTCTGGTAAACACCTCTAACTTTTCCACCTAAACTAAAAATCATGCCTGCAACTAAATATTTTACATTGCTTCTTTTTTTAATATTTGTCATTTTCCAAAGTTGTCAGCAAGAACCTCCCACAATGAAAATCGCCTTCGGTTCCTGCAGCTGGGAAGATCATCCTCTTCCTATTTTTCATGAAGTGATCAAGCAAGATCCTGATCTATTTATTTTTTTAGGAGATAATATTTATGGGGATACCAAGGTAATGGATACGCTTCGAGCAAAATACGGCCGACTTGCAGCGAAGGAATCATTCCAACAACTAAAAAAGAATGTTCCAATTATTGCCACTTGGGATGACCATGATTTTGGCTGGAATGATGCTGGTCGACACTACCCTTTTAAAGAAGAAGCCAAAGAAATATTTTTAGATTTTTTTGATGAACCAGCTGATTCTGAACGAAGAAATAGAGAAGGAATTTACGGATCATACGAATATGGTTTAAATGGAAAGAAAATCCAAATCATTTTGCTTGATACTCGAACCTTTCGAGATGATCTTTTGATCAATCAAGATACCATCAATGAAGATCGACGATATTTTTACCATTTAGATTACACGCCTCACATCTCTTCTGATTCCACTTTTTTGGGAGAAAAACAATGGGCATGGCTTGATCAGGAATTACAAAAACCTGCTGATCTTAGAATCATTGGGTCGAGTACTCAATTTGGCATCGAATACAACGGTTACGAAGCGTGGGCCAATTACCCGCACGAGCAAAAACGGTTTTTAGATTTGATTAAAAAAAATAAAGCGAACGGCGTTTTATTGATCAGCGGAGATGTGCATTATGCAGAAATTTCAAAAATGGAAGTACCCGACCTCTACCCTATTTATGATGTGACTTCGAGTGGTTTATCTTCCACTTGGAAATTCGCTACACCGAATGTCAATCGAATCGAAGGCCCTATTATGGACAACCATTTTGGACTTCTAACAATAAACTTACAAAATAAAAACCCTGAAATAAAATCTGAAATTTGGGACGTGAGCGGAAATCAAAGAGTGGAGTTTACGATTCCATTAAGCGAAATATCTTTTTAGAGATGAAATTTAAATCGTGATTTTTTCATATAAAATTTGATAGCTATTCAGCAACGCTGAATTGTTAAAAATGTAGAACAAATATATAATGGGAAAAAAAATTAAATATTTAAGCCTTTGGTTTTTAATCTTAATAAGTGGCTGCTTTGAAGAGCAAAATATTTATGATCAATCAGACAATCTAAATGAAATTGAAAATTTGATTGTTCAAATAATTCAGTTGGATTCAATCGAAAATAATTATCCTGATTATAAGATAGTTGCTGTTTTACCAAAATATGTAAGTAGGAAAAATTCAGATAAAATTAAACCAGGTCCTCCACCATATGCAAATTATTTTTTCCCTGATTTAGAAAAAGAATTTAGTGGAATCCAAGGAACCAAATTTTCTTCTGACGAAAATATTTACTTAGAGAAACAAGCCCACGATTCAAAGTCAATAAAATTGAGTGAAGAAAATTTCGGAAAGAGAAAATCAAAAATAGATTTACTTCAAGATACTTACATCTATTTTTCCATCCCCATTTTCAATAAAAGTAGAAACCTTGCTTGGATAAAGACTGGATTAGCTTGCGGAAAAACGTGCGGAGAGGGAAGAACTTTAATTCTCCAAAAAATAAATGGCAAGTGGAAAATCATAAAAAACACAAGTGATTGGATCAGCTAAAAAACCAAATTTTCAACAACAAAAAAGAGTAACAATTAAGAAATTGTTACTCTTTTTTTAATAATTCAAATCGCGAGAACATTCACGATTAAGCAGTAATCATTATCTTTTCTTTCCAGGTCTTCTCGATTTCTTCTTCTCTGCCATCCTTGCTTGACGTTTTTCCTTCGCACGATTGACCTTCATATTTTTATCTAACTTTTTATGGAAAGCACCTTTTGATTTTAACTTCGGAGCTTGATAATAAAATTTATCACCGCCCATTTTTTCTTTTTCAAATTCCATCAACTCTGTCGAAATTACCAAACCTTCTGGTGTAGGATGAATCGGCACTTCAACTCCCATCAGTTGTTGAATAGCTTCAAAGATTTCATCTTCCTTCTCGGAAATAAATGAAACGGCTATTCCTTCTTTATCTGCCCGACCAGTTCGACCAATCCGGTGCATGTAATCGGCAGGCGCATCTGGCATTTCAAAATTAACCACGTGTGAAACTTCAGCGATATCCAGACCTCTTGCAATAATATCAGTTGCTACCAACACGCGCAACTTACTTTCCGTAAATTCCTTTACCATTCTGAGTCGATAATTTTGCGACTTGTTGGAATGAATTACGCCAATTGATTCAGGAAAAATTGGATCTAATTTCTCATGAAGTTTGTCTGCTAATTTTTTAGTACTGACAAAAACCAAGACTTTACTCATCGATTC
>CAYGRM010000092.1:0-19166 GCA_964352225.1 uncultured Saprospiraceae bacterium
GTAATAACCATCTCATTAACCCCGCAGTATTAATTTTATTTATATATTTAAATATCATCGTTTTTAAATTACCGGCACAAACCTAGCTCAAAAAATTAGTAATTGCAAGTTTTTTCCATATGGAGTTATCTCATTTTTTAGCGCTTGGTTAATTACTTTTTATTTTTATAACTAAAAATTTGAAGACACTCAATCTTATAGATTCACTTATACCTCAACAATCGCAACGCATTCAAAACCACCACCAAAGTAGAACCTTCATGACCTACTACAGCTGGTCCAATTTCAACCATCCCCATCATCGTCAAAGGAACGAGAATCGCAACCATACCCAAACTAATAATTAAATTTTGCTTAATAATCTGTTTTGCCTTACGACTAAGACCAATAGCAAAAGGAAGATTATCTAATTTATCTGCCATTAGAGCAATATCAGCAGTTTCCAAAGCTACATCCGAACCTGCCGCGCCCATGGCAATACCAACGGTACTTTTTGCCATCGCGGGAGCATCATTTACACCATCTCCAACCATGGCTACACTTCCTTCTTCTTGTTTTAATTTTTCAATGGCCTTTACTTTGTCTTCCGGAAGGAGGTCACCCATTGGGTCGGTGATACCGATATTTTTTGCAATGGCATCTGCTACTTTTTGATTGTCTCCTGTGAGCATAATCATTCTTTTGATACCTATCTTTTTTAAAGCGGCGAGAGTAGCAATTGCTTCAGAGCGGGCAACATCCATCACAGAAATTATTCCCAAATATTCATTGTCTTGATGAATAATCATGGCTGTATGTCCTCCCGATTCAAGTTCTGTCATTTTTTGGTCGATTTCGGAGGGGACTTTTCTACCAGTTAATTCTTCAAAAAGCCTTCGGTTTCCAATATGAATAATACTGTTTTCCCAGTTTGCTCTAATACCTCTTGCGATCAAGGCTTCTAAATTTTCAGCTGCTGAGATTTTTACATCGCCTAATTCTTTTTTTCCTCCTTCCACTATAGCTGCTGCCAAGGGATGGTCACTCAATCCTTCTACGGCTATCGCCACTTTTAAGAGATGTTCTTTGGTTATTTTTCCAAAAGGAATCGCATTGGTCAACTTAGGTTTGCCTTCCGTGAGTGTGCCTGTTTTGTCAAAAGCAATAGCAGTTATTCCACCCAAATCTTCTAAAGGTCTTCCTCCTTTGATCAAAACACCCTGGCGTGCTGCTCGGGCTATCCCTGCTAAAACTGCACTTGGAGTAGAGATGGCTAGAGCACATGGTGAAGCTGCAATCAGGACAGACATCGCTCTGTAAAAACTTTGCTGAAAGGTTTCATCTATAATTAAGAATGCCAATAATAACAATACAACTGCAATCAAAACTACAGGTACATAATACTTTTCAAATTTATCCGTCAGGTGCTGGGTGGGAGATTTTTGAGTTTCGGCTTCTTTGACCAAAGTGATTAATCGAGATAAGGTACTATCTTTTGCGAGCTTTAAAACTTTTACTTCCAAGACACCACTACCATTTATAGTACCTGCAAAGACTCGATGTTCAGGAGGTAATTTATTGACATCATTTTCTTCTTGCCATTGTTGACTAGGACGTTTATCAACTGGTACACTTTCTCCTGTAATAGGTGCTTGGTTGACTGCACTTGTTCCTTTGCCTACTACACCGTCGGCGGCAATTTTGGAGTTAGGTTTGATCACGATGATGTCTCCTAATATTAATTCCTCCACTCCTATTTCAATTACTTCGCCACCTCGCTTCACTAATGCTATAGGTGGCGTTAAATCAGAAAGTGCCTCGATAGATTTCCTTGCTCGCTTCATGGCATAGTGCTCCAAGGCATGTCCTAAACTAAATAAAAAAAGCAGTAACGCTCCTTCTCCCCATTTCCCTAAAGCAGCTGCTCCAACTGCGGCAAAGAGCATTAGAAAATCTATTTCAAATTTTCCACGAAGAATATCTTTACCTGCGGTGATAAATGTAAAAAATCCACCCAGTAGTGCTCCACAAATAAAAAGCACCATTGGTAAAACTTCGGGGATATTTTTAAGGAAAGAAAAAATTACTCCTAATCCCCAAAAGATACCACTACCTATGGCAAAATAGAGCTCTGTATTTTCGCCTAAAAAATTTAGATATGATGAATGATGATGATGTTCCTGTTGTTCCTCTTCTTGACTGCCTTCTTTTCCGTTGGTGATGTGAATAATATCCAATCCAGTTTTTTCAACTGCAGAAGTAACTGCTGATTGATTAGTCAGATTAGAATCCCATTCCATTTCTATCACTCCTGCTGACGAAGCTGATACTCTGGCGATCCCATTCTTTTTTCTCAAAATTTGTTCAATTCTTCGAGCATGCCGAGGATGTCTTATTCCTTTTACTTCTATTAACAGGTGTTTGTAACGGTGGGTTAATTTAGCGCCACTTTGCATGGCAATTTCTTTTACTTTTTTTATTGCAATCAATTCGGGGTTATAATGAATACAAATTTCTGATGGATTAGAATCAATAATATGAACTTTATCAATTCCTTTTTCAGCTTCGAGATCGTTTACTAATCTATGAATACAATGGTCTTTTTCATCTATTGCTTCTGGTAGTAAAATGGGTATTTCGATTTGTATCTTTTTCATATTATAATGATAAGATTTTTCAAGTAATTAATCGTCATCATTATTTCTTTCTTTTTTTTTTTGATAATTATTATTTTTCTCTCCTTCCCTATTTTGATTAAACCAAGCTACCAATTGTTGTCGCTGTACTTTGGTAAATCGAGCTTTAGGATGCAGTCCCATCCAAGTATAAGAATGAAGAGGCATTTCCCCTTCTAAAATTTCCTCTGCACACTCTTCCATTAATTCTTCTTTTTCAGAATTAATAACCCAAGTAGAAAAATTAAGATGTTCTCTCCCTTCGTTGATGTGCCCTTGCAACCACCAAGAAGCTGGCGCAACAAGAGAATACCATGGATATTTCGTTTGGTACGAATGACAATCGTAGCAGGCATCCTTTATCATGGCTGCTATATGCACAGGCGGTTGCATATTTATTATAAAATCTTGGTTGGCAACAAATTCAGGTGTCGTTCTGTCAATAGGAATAAATTGTAACAATACAAATACAATCAACAGACCGAATATTATTTTATTCATTTCAAATAAATTTTAATCTTGGTTGAATTTTTTCATCAAATTCTGTTTTGCTTTTACTAAACAAAATTCTACTTGTCTCTCTTCGATATTTAGCTCTCTGCTGATTTTCGGAATAGAGAACTTTTCAATAACTGATAAGCAAAAAACGACTCTACATTCGGGAGATAAGGATTGGATCACACTTAAGAGTTTATCATAAGTTAAATTAGAAAAAGAAAATTCTGAGAACGAAACATCTTCATTTCTTGAAAGATCATACTTCTCTATTTCTTGAAAAATAGGCTGATAATATTGAATTATATTTTGAATAATTTTACTCCTTAACCATTCCTCAAAATCCCCCTCTTGTTTTTTTATCTCTAAAAAGACTTTTGTCCATCCATCATTCAAAATTTTGCTTGCCTCTTTTTTGTTTTTCGCATAGCGTAAACAAATATTAAAACTAAATCCAAAATATTTCTCATACAATTTTTTTTGGCTGTCCCTATCTCCTCGGCGACACCCTATCAAAATTGAATTAATATGTTTTTTTGATTTTAACATTAACATTTCTAGCTAATGAGCCAAATAAATTTAAACAACCTGCTCTTAAGTAAAAAGTGCTAATTATTCTATCCCAATCAAATTAAAAGCACCTTCTAAAAGGATTTTTTCATCCCCCGTGAAGTCATTGTTATTTTCAACCTGAACAAACCCATTTTTTATTTGTCCAACCATCACCGCTTTCTTTTCAAAAATCTTTGACTCTCCTTTTTGACCTTTATAAATCAATACAAAATCTTTCCCATCTTCAGTTACAATCGCGGACTCGGGCAATCCCTTGGTGGAATTATCTTCGGTGATAATTTCTGCATCAACATACATTCCTGCTACTAGTTTTGCTTTATCCTTTTTGTTTTTCAAATGCCCGTGAACTCGAACTACTCGTCTTTCTTCATCAACCGTTTTTCCAATCAAATGCACTTCTGCTGCAAAAGTTTCAGGACTTGCATCAGGTATTTTGAAAGTGATATTTTGTCCTTCCTTGATGTTTAAAATATCTTTTTCAAAAACACTTAATTCTAAATGCATATGGCTAGCATCAAGAATTTCAACTGCGACATCTGTTGGATTAAGAAACATTCCTTTCTTAGCAAATACTTCAGTTACATATCCACTTGCAGGAGCAAAAATTGAAATAGTGGAAACCATATCTTGAGGACTGATATTGTCTGTATTAATTTTGATGAGCGATAATCGCTTTTTCATACCTTCCATTTTAGCGACTGTTACTCGATAATCTGATTCTGCTTTGAGGAAGTTTTTTTGTGAAGCGACATTTTCCGAGGCTAACGTTTTTTGTCGTTCGTAATCTGATTTCAAATAAGTCAATTGCTCTTTTGCTTCCAAATAGTCTTGTTGCATTTGAACAAATTCAGGATTTTCCAAAGTGAATAGAACCTGCCCTTTTCGAATGGCTTGATCGGGAATCAAATCAATTGAAGTCACATATCCACCGGCATAAGAACTTACTCGAGTATGGTTTTTAGTAGGGATTTCTATTCTTCCCGTTGCTCGAATAGTGGTTGGAAAATTATGTTCTTCCAACTCTCCCAATTTCATTTTTGCTAAATCAAATTGACTTTGAGTCACTATGATTTCGTCAGAAGTTACTTCTTCCATCCCTCCATTATTCCCAATTTCAATGGGTTCTGTACTTTGATTTCCACAACTAAATAGAAAGAGAGTTAGACCAAAAAGCAAAGCGAACGTTTTAAATATATTCTTCATTTTAATTTCTTTTTTTTTCGAAAAAACGACTAGTTTTTATTTTTAAAATCAGGTTTAGTCCATTAAATATTTCATCTCCACAACCGTCAAATTATATTGAATCAAGTTATCTAAATAACTTTTATCCATGTTTTTTGCATTTTCAAGAGACTGTAGATATTGCAAAAAATCAATCTCGCCACCTCGAAATGCCCTCGTGGAAGTATTGATAATTTCTTGCGAAAGCACTCTTCCTTCCTCCTGATAAAAGCGCAATGCTTTTTCATATTTCCCAAGTTCTGTTTGCAATTGTTCGTATTTTGCGGAAAGCGATAATTCAAGATTTTTAGTTTGCTGAGCAATTACATTTCGCTCTATTTCAGCCACTTTAATATTGGATTGTTGCGCTTTTCGAAATAGTGGAATGCCTACTCCGATTTGAAAACCATTATAGAATTTCGCATTATCAGCAGCGTTACTTCCCAAAAAATATTCCGCTTGAAAGTCAGGTAGCAACTGCTTTTTTTCCAACTCAATTGCTTGTGTGGACACATTGGATGCGGCTTGATAATATTGCACAGCAGGATGATTCGCCAATTCCATTTCGGCAATGGACAGCGGAGTCATTGGAATTGGTTCAATGGAAAAATCACTTTGAGATTGTATCCATTTTTTAAGTGCTTGATAACCTACAAGAATATTGTCATTGCATTGTTCGAGCTGCAAGGCTATTTCTTTTTTCTTGGTTTGAGCAGTTAGTTTTTCCAAATAATTGGTTTCTCCCATTTCATATCTTCGGGTAGATGCTCGTTCAAATTCACCATACAAACTATCCAAATATTGATAGTTCAATTTTAGGTTTTCCCAAAATAAAATCGTGTAATAAGCTTTAGAAATTTCTTTTTTCAAAAACCGTTCATCCAATTTTAAATTTTGCTCAGCGAGGTTAATTTTGCTTTCGCTATATTTCTTTTGCGCTTTGTAAACGGAAGGTAGTTTTACCGTTTGTTGTACTCCGAGTACGGTCAACGGACTTCCATTTTCCGCAATATTATTTTGGTCATGACCTAAGTAAAAGTTAGTCCGATCAATATTGTAAGCGGAGTGAACCAACTGTTGGCTTTTTTCAATTTCGAGGCTACTTGCTTTTATACCAGCATTATTTTTTAATGCCATTTCTATCGCTTGCTCTAATGAAATCGGATTACTTTGAGCACTTCCAAAATTTGGTAAAAAGAACATGGAAAGTATCAAAATCAGTACAGCTGATTGAGGCATATTTCCTTTATTCGTTTTTCCTTTCCTATCAAAAATAGCATATAAAACGGGCAATACAATCAAGGTCAAAAGTGTGGCAGAAACCAAACCTCCTACAACTACAGTTGCCAAAGGACGTTGTACTTCTGCCCCTGCGGAAGTCGAAAGTGCCATAGGAATAAAACCTAAAGCTGCTGCTGCCGCAGTCAATAGTACAGGTCGCAAACGGTCTTTTGTTCCTGCTATAATTCGTTCATTTACATCGTGCATACCGTGTGCTTTGAGTTCTTTAAAATGTTCTATCAAGACGATTCCATTCAAAACTGCAATACCAAAAAGTGCAATAAAACCTACTCCTGCTGAAATACTAAAGGGCATATCTCGCATATATAACAATAGAATTCCGCCGACTGCTGAAAGCGGAATAGCACTATAAACCATCAAGGCTTCCTTAATTGAATCGAAAGCAAAATAGAGTAAAACAAAAATTAAAATTAACGCAATAGGCACCGCAACTAACAATCTCGCTCGAGCATTTCGGAGGTTTTCAAATTGTCCTCCATAGGTGATAGAGTAGCCAACTGGAATTTTCACTTGCGTGTCTATAATGTTTTGAACATCCTTCACAACTGATTCTAAATCTCGATTTCTCACATTGACTCCAACTACGATTCTTCGTTTGGTATCGTCTCTGGAAATTTTAGCAGGCCCTTTGGTGTAGGTAATTTCTGCTAGTTCACTTAAGGGAATTTGATTGCCATTTGGAAGGGTAAAAAAACTATTTCGAATGTTGTCAATGTCTTTTCTAAACTCCGCATCATACCGAATCACTAAGTCAAATTGTTTTTCTCCTTCAAAAACACTTCCCGCTGGAAGCCCCGCAAAACTCATCGTCAACATTCTATTGACCTCTTCGATATTCAGTCCGTACTTAGCAATTTGAGAGCGATTATATTTAACTGACATTTGAGGTAAACCTGCTACTTTTTCGACGGAAACATCGGCAGCACCATCTACGCCTTCGATGGCTTTTTTGATTTCTTGTGCTTTTTTATTTAAAACAGCTAAGTCTTCTCCAAATAGTTTAATGGCTAAATCTGCTCGTACTCCAGTAATTAATTCATTGAATCGCATTTCGATGGGTTGGGTAAATTCGTAGTCCAAACCAGGGATTTCAGATAAGGCTTCTTTGAATTTATCGGCTAATTCATCTTTAGTTTTGGCGGTAGTCCATTCGTCATGTGGCTTTAGCGTAATGATCACATCACTCTCTTCCATCGACATTGGATCGGTAGGAACTTCCGCTGCACCGATTCGAGTAACGACTTGTCTTACCTCAGGGAATGTTTTTAAAATAGTTTCTATTTGAGTAGTTGTTTCAATGGTTTTGCTCAAATTTGTTCCTGTTTTTAAAACGGGTTGAATCACAAAATCGCCTTCATCTAAAGTAGGCACAAACTCCCCTCCCATTTGGGAAAATAGCAATCCAACGCCTATCAAAAGTGCCATTGCTAAACTAAGGACGATCCCTTTGTATCGCAATGCCCAAGTAATAGTTGGCGTATATAACTTGGTTAAAAACGAAATAATAATAACTGAGATATTTCTTTTGCTTTGAGAGGCAGGTTTTAAAAACAAGGCAGACATGACTGGCACATAAGTAAAACATAAGATCATTGCGCCAATCAAGGCAAAACAAAAAGTCATCGCCATCGGGCTAAACATTTTTCCTTCCACATCTGAGAGAGAGAGTATTGGTATAAAAACGATGATGATAATGAGTTGTCCAAAAACAGCGGAACGCATCATTTTAGTTGAACTACTAAAAGTGATATTGTCAATTAAGTTTTGTCTTTCTGCAACACCTAAAGATTGGAGTTTACTACTTTGTGCCGTAATTTGAAAGGCAATATATTCTACTATGATGACTGCGCCATCTATGATAATTCCAAAATCAATTGCTCCCAAACTCATCAGGTTGGCATCTACTCCAAAAATATACATCAAGGATAGTGCAAATAGCAAAGAGAGTGGAATCACCGATGCCACTACCAATCCTGAACGAATATTCCCCAGTAAAACAACGACTACAAAAATGACAATCAAACAACCAAGAATCAGATTTTCTGCAACGGTAAACGTCGTCTTGTTTATCAATTCACTTCTATCCAAAAAGGGATTAATATAGACTCCTTCTGGCAAGGATTTTTGAATAGATGCCACTCTTTCTTTGACACTTTCTATTACTGCTTTTGAGTTCGCATCTTTTAGCATCATGACTTGTCCCAATACTTTTTCTCCTTCTCCATTGGCCGTAATTGCTCCAAAACGAGTGGCCGAACCGTAGTGAACTTGGGCAACATCTTTTACAAAAATAGGAATCCCATTTCGGTTGGAAATAATAATATTGTTGATGTCCTCCATTGAGCCAATCAATCCTTCTCCTCTGATAAAATAACTTTCATTTGCCTTTTCAATATATCCTCCACCCGCTACACTATTATTATTTTCCAATGCAGAAAAAACATCTGCCACAGAAATGTTCATCGCTCTTAATCGATCAGGATTAATGGCGACCTCATATTGTTTTAATTGACCTCCCCAAGTATTAACTTCAACCACTCCAGGAATTCCTGAGAGTTGTCGCTTCACAATCCAATCTTGGATGGTTCGCAAATCCATGATAGAATATTGGTCTTCGTAGCCAGGTTTCACATCCAAAATATATTGGTAAATTTCTCCTAAACCGGTAGAAACAGGTCCCATAAAAGGGCTTCCGAAACCAGCAGGAATTTTCTCCTCCGCACTTTTTATTTTTTCGGCGATCAATTGACGAGGAAGGTACGTTCCCATTTTATCTTCAAAAACAATGGTCACAACCGACAAACCAAATTTTGAAATGGAACGAATTTCTTTCACTCCTGGAAGATTTGCCATTTCAAGTTCAACCGGATAGGTTATAAATTGCTCGACATCCTGAGTGGAAAGATTGCGAGAAGTGGTGATAACTTGAACCTGATTATTCGTGACATCAGGGACAGCTCCAATGGGAATATTGGATAGAGCGTATAATCCAAAACCAATAATTCCTAGGGTAAAAAGGAGGACAATCAGTTTGTTGTGAATACTATAATTAATAATTTTTTCCAGCATCGTTTATCTATATTTTTTCCGTTTTTTATTATGAAACAAATATAGATGCAGTAACCTAAGGCTTACCTTAGATTATTCTTAAGATTGGCTTAAGAAATAAGTTGATGCTTAAAAAAAGAGTACTTATTCAGCAAAGCTGAATTTTGATTATTTTTCAACGCTGAGATGCAGAGGCGCAGAGATTTTTCTTCGAAAAATTTTAAGAACTCTGCGTCTCTGCATCTCAGCGTTGAAAAATATATTGGCGCAAGCCAATGCTGAATAGTTACAAAAAAGAGATGTTTAATTAGAAGTAACTTGATGGGTTCCTGATGAAAATTGATAATTCCCCTTTGAATCAGGTATCAATTCAAAATATCCTGCCGTAGGTGCTTTCCATCCATTTTCTTTAATAATTCCTCTCATATCTACCTGAAGGTTATAGATTCGGATGGTATCATTATCCTTTACAACAGTATAATTTCCTTTGGCAAACCATTTCATTTTCTCAGCAATGGGAGCAGGTACTTCATCTAAAAGAAAATCATTAATGGGAAAATATTCAAAAGGTAATGGTTCATTATTTATGATTGAATATTGATGCATAAATAATCCTGTGTCTGTTTTGGCAACTCCGTACCAATTTATATTTGCGATTCCAACAGGCATGGTGAGTAAAGATTGATAGGAAATATTTTGTGCGGCCAACTCTGAACGAAAGTGATTTTCCACCTGTTTTTTAACACCCAATGTACCTAATAAATATATCGAGCTTACCAGTATTCCAACATAATTATATCGAGGTCGTGTTGGTTTTTTTCTAAAAAAATAAAGACTCCCAACTAACCCAAAAATCAATGGTAAAGTATAAACTGGGTCAACAACATTGATACTATCAAGTCCTACTCGGGCATCTGAAAAAGGTAAAAACAACTGGGTGCCATAAGCAGTAAAAGCGTCCAACAACATATGTGTAAACAATGCCAACCACGTAAATATCCAAAGGCGTTGGTAGCTTACTTTTTTAGTCCATTTTATCCGTTGTAATAAATAAGCGATTAAAAATGCTCCAATGATACTGAACAAAATCGAATGACTATATCCTCGGTGAATACTAAGCATCTCAAACTTATCATAAAATAAATAGAAGACCACATCAAGGTCAGGAATAGTCGCCACGATAGCTCCTAAAACAGCGCCCTTATTTCCAATCCGCTTACCCAAGGTAGCTTCTCCAATGGCTGCACCTAATACTGCTTGAGTTAAACTATCCATTATTTTTTTTACTTAAAAGAAATGAAAAAAGAAGTGCCTTGCTCAATTTGACTTTCCACTTTTACCTCTGCATTGATGACTTCACTTGCCTTTTTCACAATGGAAAGTCCTAACCCATTTCCTTTGATTTCTTTATGAGTCAATTCATCAGAACGGAAAAATGGGTTAAAAATATTTTCCAAATCCTCGGATTTAATCCCTATTCCGTTATCTCGGATTTGGCAAATAGTTTTTTCGCCATTCGGCAAAATAGATATTTCGATTTTACCTGCTGGAGGAGAATATTTAATGGCATTAGAAATGATATTTTCCAAAATCAAATCCACATAATATGGATCGGAAAAAATAATGCTCGGTTGTTCTACTTTCAATTCAATAGATAAGTTTTTGTCTTGAATCATATTTTTAAATCGCTGTAAAACATCATCCACCGCAATGTGAAGGTCAACTTCTTTTTTGGAAATATTTTGATTGACTTTATCGAATCTGGCAAGAATCAATAACTGATTGACAATTTCCGAAATGCGATCTATTTCTTTTATGCTGTAATTTATTTTCTCTTGATATTCTGACTCCGTTCGAGGTTTTCTGATCAAAACTTCGAGCGTTCCTTTTAGCACCGCCAAAGGCGTTCGTAATTGATGAGAAGCATCAGAAGTAAACTGCTTTTCCCTTTCCATCGCATTTTGAATTCTATCTAATAATTCATTAATAGAAGACGTCAAAGAATGCAACTCATCTTTATTTTGAGGTAAGGTAATCCTTTCATTTAAATTATTTCGAGTAATACTATCTGCCGTGTGGGTGATGGTCTGAACAGGTTTTATACTTTGTCCTGCCAAAAATCGAGTAATAAAAAACAATCCTAATAATACAATTGGATATAAAAGAAGCAACGTATTTTTCAAACTACTTAAAACAATAACAGCGGCTTCTTGCGACATAGCAGTAAGGATATAACCTTTACGAATGCCATTTTGCTCAATGGGAATTTGGACTTGCCGAATAGCTTCATGATTTAATTTAGTATCGAAATGAGTATCAGACTTTTTGTTAGCATCAAATACCAAAAACCCTTCTTTGAGGTTGGGAGATTTGTCCATCAGTTTTCCAAACTCATTTACAATTTGAATAAAAACAGGATTCACTTGCACCTCTCGATGTTCCCGTTCTTCCCATTCTTCTTTATTGATAAAAACGATACTATCTTTTACCAATTTTATCTCTTTGGTATGTTTATGAGCTTCATAGGCAAGATCATTATCGAGTTCTTGATACACCGTAGTTTGCACCACAAAATAAATAATAAAAAAGACCATGGCGATAACCGTAGCCGTTGCCAACATATAATAAAATGCAATTCTATTTTTAAAAGATAAATTCATTTAATCTTTAGCGATATAGCCCACACCCCGAATAGTTTGGATGTAGTCTTCCTCTTTTTTTAAATTTAATTTCTTACGAATCGCATTAATATAAACATCAATAATTCCAGTATCGTAATCAAAATGAATGTCCCAAACACTTTCAATAATTCGAGTTCGTCGGCAAACTTTTCCTTTATTCCGAACTAAAAGTTCAAACAACGCAAATTCTTTTTGAGTTAAAAAAACTTCTTCCCCATCTTTCCAAACCTGATGCGCCGAAACATCTAGTAATATATTTCCAAGTTTAAATTTTTCATGTTCTCCACTTTTAGGTCTTAACTGCACTTTGATTCGTTCCAGCAACTCTTCAAAGTGAAATGGTTTTTTCATATAATCATTTGCACCTACTCGAAGCCCATGAATGGTATCTTGAACCGTATCTTTGGCCGTTAAAAAAATGATCGGAGTCGTGGTATTTTTTTTTCTAAATTCTTCACAAATTTGGATGCCCGTTTTGCCAGGCAACATCCAATCCACCAATAACAAATCATATTCATTGGACAATGCCCAATCCAATCCAGTAATGCCATTATCCGCAACATCGACGGCATAGGCTTCTTCTTCCAAACCTTGTTTCACAAAGTTGGCAATTCCAATTTCGTCTTCTATAATGAGAATTCTCATCATGCAAAATACGGAGAGGAGGGGAAAGTTTTCTTAGAATTTGCTTAAGATTCTAAAATATAAAATATAAAAATTGGATTGATTAAGAAAAAAGAATGCCCAAATTTTAAATATCTTTAGTATTCTTTCTAAAGCATCTCTAAATTCAAGTTTTATTCAGAATTATTTGATAACATTGCAGCTTTTTTAAATTAAACAAATATAAAGAAAAGGATACCAATACATGAAAAATACTTACTCTGACCTAATAGATCAAACATTTTATTTCCCACAAGAAGGATTTGATATCAAAGACGATTATCTCTATTTTCATGGTGTTTCCTTACAACACCTGATTGAAGAATATGGTACTCCTTTCAAACTTACCTACTTGCCCAAAATTGGAGAGCAAATCAAAAAAGCTAAAAATCTTTTTAAAAAAGCAATGCGATCCAATAGTTATAAAGGAGATTATAAATACTGTTACTGTACCAAGTGTTGCCACTTCCAACATGTTATTTCTGAAGCAATAAAACATGACGTACATCTCGAAACCTCGTCTAGTTTTGATATTGATCTAATCTTAAAACTGTATGAAGAAGGGAAAATCAGCACTTCAATTGTTCTAGTTCACAATGGTTATAAAACAGAAGATTATATCAATAAAATACTGAAAGTCAATGACTTAGGATTTAAAAACAGTATAACGATCTTGGATAGTATGAGAGAGTTAGAGAAATTTGAATCATTGGGTAGAAAACTAAAAATAGGAATTCGGATGGCTACGGAATTACAACCTAAGTCAGATTATTATACCTCTCGCCTTGGAATCCGACCTTCTAAAATTTTAGACTTTTTTAAAAATCAAATTTCTAAAAGCAAAAACCTTGAACTGAAAATGCTTCACTTTTTTGTTGATTCTGGCATCAAAGATAATTTTTATTATTGGGGCGAATTTCAAAAAGGATTGAAGATGTATGTGGAGTTAAAAAAACTATGTCCTGAATTAAAAGCCTTGAATTTAGGTGGTGGCTTTCCAGTAAAAAATACTTTAGGATTTGATTATGATTATAAATATATCGTCAATGAGATCGTGAGAAATATCAAAGATACTTGTGAAGCTGAAGGCATTCAGGAGCCTGATATTTTTACAGAATTTGGAAAATACACCGTAGGTGAAAGTGGTGCAGTTATCTTTGAGGTATTGGAACATAAAAAACAAAGTGATGCAGAACATTGGTACATCATCAATAATAGTTTGATGAATACCATTCCGGATGCTTGGAGTATTCTAGAAAAATTCATTTTGCTTCCAATTAACAAATGGAATAAAGAATACCAACGAGTCAATATCGGAGGAATAAGTTGTGACCACTCTGATTATTATAATTCTGATGAACTCAACCAACAGATCCTCTTACCTAAACATGATAACGATGACAAAGAACCTTTGTATATTGGTTTTTTTCATACCGGAGCTTACCAAGATGCCATTAGTGGTTATGGTGGAATTAAACATTGCTTGATTCCCTCGCCTAAGTTAATTGTGATCGATCGAGATAAAACTGGAAATTTTGTTTCACAAGTTTTTCGAGAAGAGCAAAAACCTGCGGACATGTTGAGAATTTTAGGATACTAAATATTAGTAAGAATTAAAATCATAAATTGATGAAAACTTTTGCTGGAATCCCAGAAGAATTTGCTAATCCAGAAACTGCAAAAATAACCTTAACCTCTATCCCTTATGACGGTACTAGCTCGTGGGGTAAAGGAGCAGATAAAGGCTTTGATGCTTTCCTCGATGCGGCAGAAAACATGGAAATCTATGACATCGAAACAGATAGCGAAGTGTACCGTGAAGGTATTGTTATGGAAAATCCTATTGATGAAAAAAGTAGTCCTGAGGCTATGTTTAGAGCCAGCTATGAGCATGCAAAAGCATTGTTACAAAATGGTAAATTCAATACTTTTTTTGGTGGAGAACATTCCATTAGCATTGGCCCAATCAAAGCCTACTATGAGCATTTCGAAAACTTGACTGTATTGCAATTAGATGCACATACTGATTTGCGACCCGAATATGAAGGCTCTCCGTTCAATCATGCTTGTGCCGTTTTCGATGCTTCACAAAACACCAACTTGATTCAGGTAGGTATTCGTAGCATGGACAAATCAGAAATGAAATATCTAAAAAAAGAAACTTGCTATTTCGCTCAAGATATTCATAATACCAACTCATGGATGGAAAAAGCAATCAGTCAAATGACCGAAAAAGTTTACATCACTTTGGATCTAGATGTATTTGATCCTAGTATCATGCCATCTACCGGCACACCTGAACCTGGTGGAATGACTTGGTACCAAGTCACTAGTTTTTTAAAAAAGGTCTTTCAAGAAAAAGATGTGGTAGGATTTGATATCGTAGAACTTGCCCCTACTCCTGAGAATAAAGCTCCCGATTTTTTGGTAGCAAAATTATATTATAAAATGTTAAGTTATAAATTTTCAAAATAATGAAAAAACCAATTACTTCTTTCTTAAAGAAACACTACCGACACTTCAATGCAGCCAGTCTCGTAGATGCTGCCAAAGGCTATGAAGACCAACTCAAAAAAGGTCATAAAATGATGATCACTATGGCAGGTGCCATGAGTACTGCTGAGTTAGGTATTTCGCTAGCAGAAATGATTCGAAAAGATAAAGTACATATTATCACTTGCACAGGTGCTAATTTGGAAGAGGATATTTTTAACCTTGTCGCACACAAACACTATAAGCGAATTCCAAATTATCGAGACCTCAATGCTGCAGATGAAAAAGCATTACTTGATCAACATTATAATCGAGTGACTGATACTTGTATTCCAGAAGAGGAAGCGATGCGCCGAATCGAGAAGCAGTTAATTGCAGTTTGGTCAAAAGCAAAAAAGGAACGCAAGCGATATTTTCCACATGAATATTTGTACCAACTTATTCGAAGTGGTTCATTAGATGAATACATGCAAATTAATCCAAAAGACTCTTGGATGGTGGCAGCTTGTGAAAAAAACTTACCGATCATCGTTCCTGGATGGGAAGATTCTACGACTGGAAATATGTTTGCTTCTCATTGCATGATGAAAAAATACAAACCTTCCACAGTTAAATCAGGGATTGAATATATGATGTTTTTAGCAGATTGGTATCGAGAAAATGCCGGAGATAAAGGCGTAGGTTTTTTCCAAATCGGAGGAGGAATTGCCGGTGACTTTCCAATTTGTGTAGTGCCTATGTTGCGACAAGATATGGAATTAGAGAACACTCCATATTGGTCTTACTTCTGCCAAATTTCAGATTCGACGACCAGTTATGGTTCGTACTCTGGTGCAGTTCCTAATGAAAAAATTACCTGGGAAAAAATAGATGTAGATACCCCAACCTTTGTTATCGAATCAGATGCAACGATTGTTGCCCCTTTGATTTTTGGATATTTATTAGGCTGGTAAAATTATAAATGCCCTTCCAAAAATAATTGGAAGGGCATTTATTATTATAATCCTGCAAACCATTTTTGAAAATCCAATCCTAAAATTGGTACAGCATCCATCTTTTCTCGGAAAGCATCTGAAATGCCAATTAGCCAAAGTGCCAACCCAAGTAAGAATACTAAAACGGCTGCTATCCAACCTAGAATAGGAATCCACATTAATACACTAGCTACTAAAAACACTAAATAAATTCCTAAAGATTGACGCAAATGGAAAGAAGCTAAAGGTGATTTTTGGTCATTTAAAATATATCCTAACAACCATCCCACCATGGTCAGATAGGAGATAATACTAATTATCCTAGGATTATTTTTATATATAATTGGAGGAACCTCCTTTTTAGTTTCTTTCATAATATTTGATTTAATTTTTTTTTGTAAATGAATTGCTCTAAACCATTGTAAAGAGTGCACATACCTTTGCATCATCTCTTTCACACTACTAATCCAACAAATATCTCGTGATTCCTATTTGAAAAAAATGATATTTATCAATCATTAAAATGATAAATATCAAGTAACAATAATCATAATTAAAAGAGTAAAGCCTGACATTAAAAAATATCAGGCTTTACTTTACAATTGATAAAAAGACTTTTATTAGATCCTCTCGATATTATTTTTTATGAAAAAAATCGTTTTTAAAAATTAAACATAATCTAGTTTTTTCCATTCGTAATTTCCACAAAAAAAGTAGTTCCCTCTCCTTCATTACTTTCGAACCAAATTTTCCCATTCATCAACTTCAAGTATCTGGTTACAATGGTTAATCCTAAACCTGTACCTTGAATATTCGTTACATTATTTGCTCTAAAAAATCGAGTAAACATGTTTTTTTGTTCCGATTCAGGAATTCCAATTCCATAATCTTTCACTTGTATCTTTATTATCTCGTGCTCATTCTGAGTTTTTATTTCTACATTTTTCTCCTCGGGAGAATATTTAATTGCATTGGATAATAAATTAATTAAAATATTTTTCAACAAATGTTCATCCGTAATTATACTATTTGGACCTTTGTGATGATGTATTATTTTTTGACCTTTTTTAGCGGTAAGATTAACTTCTTCGATTATTTGATTAATGTATTCTTCTATTTTAAACTCCGCAGGATTAAACCCAATTTTCCCAGATTCCAGTTTTTCCAACGAAAGGAAATCATTTAGAATCATAGTTAAATTTCGAACAGAAGATTCAATTCGTTTAATATGCCTCATTCTTTTTTCTTGCTGTTCACTTTGCTCATACCGACCAATCAAATTAGCAGAAGATAAAATAGAACTTAAAGGTGTACGAAACTCATGCGACGCCATTGAAACGAAACGAGATTTGAGTTCACCTAACTCTCTTTCCTTTTCTAAGGCACTCTTAAGTTTGGACTCGCTAGCTCTTAATTCACGCGTTCGTTCAATAATTCTCTCTTCCATTTCATTCGTTTGCATCATCATTCTCAATTCATATCTTTTCCGCTCAGAAATATCCAAAACAATCGCCACAAATACTGGTTGGGTTCCTAATCTGGAATATTGTAAATGAACTTCTACAGGATAGGATGTTTTATCTTTTCGTTCATGAATCGTTTCAAATAATAATTTATCCACCTTTTTATTTTTCAAAGGAAGAATCAATTCCGAAAATTGTATTTCGTCAAATTCTGGTTTAATCTCCACAGGAGTCATCGACTGCATTTCTTCCAAGGTATATCCTAAATTTTTTCTTGCTCCCTTGTTAACTTGAATAAATTTTAGGGTCTCAGCATCAAAAATGAAAATTTCATTCAATGATTCATCAACAATTTTTGAAATATCTTCAAAAATATTTTGTGCTTTTTTAAGATCAGTAACATCTTGAACTACTCCAATAATTTTATAGACATTCCCCTGTTTATCAAATTTCAAATCTCGCTTCACTTCCAAATATTTTAATCCATCTGTTTTTGAAATAATCCGATAACCAAAATTATATCCTTTCTTTTCGACTAACATCTTTTGGTGATAATCTAAAACTGTTTGTTTATCATCCGGGTGAATCAGTTCAATCCCATCTTTAAAATAATAAACCTTCTTTGGTCTTTCTAAACCAAAAATTCTAAGCATCTCATCAGACATTTTTAGTTCCTCTGTTTTCAAATCAATTTCAAAACTTCCCACATGTGCCAACTTTTGTGCTTCCTCCAAAATTTCTTTTCCCTCTTTAATTTCTTTCAACATACCTTGCTGAACACTATCATCACTTATGTAAGCAATATTATATGTCTCACCATGAAACTTTATGTTACTTAAATTTATTTCTATTGGAAATTGAGAACCATCTTTTCGCAAACCATGCAATTCCAGGTTTTCTCCCATACATCGAGGAACAGGGTTTTCCTGATATTCATGACGGTTCTTCACATGTTGAGCTCGACTAGAGTCAGGTAAAAGAATTTCAATCTTTTGCGAAATCAACTCTCCTTTTTTGTACCTAAATAAATTTTCAGAATAAGAATTGGCTTGCATTATTTCTCCGTTTGTATTTACTACAACAATACCAATTGTTGCTTCCTCAAACATTGTCTCAAACATTTTTAGTTTGTTCATTTCCACTTAGTTTTTGTTTTATTAAAAAATATAACTAGTAGTTATATACTTCTTTTTTCATGAGAAATATCAACATGATTTTGATAAAAATCATTTCCCTTTTTTCCGTTTCCCACTAAATTGTAAGTTAAAAACAAAAACCTTTTCACATGGTGATTAAAATCATAATAAAAGAAACCAGTATTATATAAATTTTAAAAATTAAAAATCATGACTCAGCATATTCTTGATTTTAAGAAAATCAATATCAATGATATAAATAAAGTAGGTGGTAAAAATGCATCTATTGGAGAAATGTTTCAAAACTTGAATTCTAAAGGAATCTTAGTTCCAGATGGATTTGCCATTACGGCTAGTGCCTATCGAAAGTTTTTGGCAGAAAACTTTTTAGAAGGTTCCCTAAAAAAAGTATTTGAAAATTTAGATAGAGAAAATTTTTCGAACCTTCATGACATTGGAAATG
>CAYGRM010000093.1:0-19035 GCA_964352225.1 uncultured Saprospiraceae bacterium
GATTTTTACACCGACATTTTTCTCCTCAAAAAACCATTTACTTTCAAAAATCGCTCGCATCAATTTTTCTATATCATAATTAGAATCATAAAAGATTCGTCCAAGGTATTTCACATTTCGTTCATCAATTTTTTCATTGACAAAAAAACGATAAGCTTTGCGAGCAATGAATTCTGACGTTTCTCTTTTTTCCAAAATCATATCAATGATATCATCGCCATCCCATTTTCCCTTTTTTCCTAAAAATATTTTTTGCCCAAAATCATGTTGGCGTTTTCTAAAAACAAATTCACCTTTCAAATTCGAAGACCAACCGGTAAATGCACGCGCCGCTTCTTTCACATCTTTCTCGGTATAATTTCCTCGACCGATGGTAAATAATTCCATCAACTCACGGGCAAAGTTTTCGTTTGGTTTTCGTTTTTTATTTTGTTGATTATTCAAATAGCGAATCATCGAACCATCTTTTGCGATCGCCAATACTAGCTCTCGAAAATTACCCAAAGCATGCTGACGAATTGTATTTATTTGATTAATCGCCCATCCAGAAACTTTGGTAGTGCAAGCAAAGTGTCCATGCCAAAACAAAGTCATCTTTTCCAACAAAGCACTTTCATCGGGGTTCCCCATTCGTAAAACCCAATCAGTATTATGAGCACCAATTCTAATTTTGTTTTGTTTTCTTTTCTCTTTTTTAGAGGCCATTGTCATTTCTGAGGTTTCAATTTCGTTTCCACTCTTGACAATCTTTCGCTGGCTAGCTTGGTGAGCATCTTTGAATAATTCATCTATCGCTTTTTGAGTAGAGCGTTTCTTTTTGGAGGACCATTCTTTTGGACTTATTCCAAAACCTGCTCTCCAATATAAATGTTGTAATCTTTGTTGTGTATTCATACTTAGGCTTTGTGATTCATAATCAATATTCGAGAGTTGGACTTAATTCATAACTGAACGTTTAAAGACAATCTCGCATCTTAACTTTTTTTAACAAAAAAGTAGAATCATGTATCTTTGAGGGTAGATAACATCTTCTATTTTTGAATTCCTACTTTTATACTTTTAAATAAAACTTAAATGTCAAAGAAAATACTCGCTATGAAAAATATCATCGGACTGGTAATTATTATATTGATTGGAGGATGTAGTTCTGAAACTTCCAGTCCTAAAACTGATCCAATCTCTGAAACACCAATCGAAGCACCCAAAGAAATTATTTCTGATACAACCAATGAGGCAAAAACTTTTACCCGAAAAAAAGCACCAGTTCGTCTTGGAACTGCTCCAGTTAGGTTAGCCATGCAAGAAAAATTAGATAAGATGCATGAGAATTTAATGAATCAAATGGAGACTGGGTTTAACCCTCAAGACATCACAGATTATGCTAAAGAAGCGAATTTATATATCAGTATCTATGGTGATTCCTTAGCCGCTGAACATTTATTCAATGCCGCAGATTTATACCGTGGTATTGGTGATTATGAAAAGGCTTTAGATACTTGGTATATCGTTTATAAAAGTTACGATCGAGATGGGCATCCAAAAGCTCCTCATGCAATGTTTCAATGTGGATTCACCTATGATAGTGTTTTAGGAAACAAAGATTTGGCTAAAACATTGTATACAATGTTTTTGAAAAGATATCCAAATCACGCTTTGGCTAAAGATGCAAAAATGCTTTTAGCGAACTTGGACAAGTCACCTGAGGATTTGATTAAGGAATTTCAAAAGAAAAATCAACAATGAGAAAGAGACCGCTTTGCTGTCAGAGGTCTCTACATTCTTTAAGACAAGTTTAAGAATATCCAGCGTGCATCTAAGCTCAACAAATCTTATCTTGCAATTAATTTTTTCGAATATAATTTTTACTTAAAATAAATACTTATGCGTTTTACGATAATATTACTTTTCACTCTTTCCTATTTCCAAATCCAAGCTCAAAGTGGAATTGATTTCTTCCATGGAACTTGGGAAGAAGCACTTGAAGAAGCTAAAGCTCAAGACAAATTAATTTTTGTAGATGCTTATGCAGTTTGGTGTGGGCCATGTAAACGAATGGCAAAAAATGTCTTTACGGATAAAAAAGTTGGCGAGTTCTACAACAAGAATTTCATCAATATGAAAATCGATATGGAAAAAAAGATGGGGAGAGCTTTTGGAAGAACATATCCAGTTGCTGCATTTCCAACTTTGATGTATATCGACCACAAAGGCGAATTAGTTCACAAAGTAAAAGGTGCTCAGCAAGTGGATGGCTTTCTTAAATTAGGAGAATTTGCTTTGACTAAAATAGACAACAGCAAAGATTTTGAAGTAGCTTATGAAAAAGGAGACCGAAGTCCTGAACTGGTTTACAACTATGTGAAAGCATTAAATAAAGCTGGGAAACCAAGTTTAAAAGTTGCCAATGAATATATTCGAGAGCAAAAAGATTTGACAACAGATCAAAATTTAAAATTCCTTTTGGAAGCAACGACTGATGCAGATTCTCGAATCTTTGATTTAATGATTGAAAACAAAAGTGCGATCGAAAAACTAACTTCGAAAGAAGAGGTCAAAAATAAAATCGAAAAAGCTTGCTATCGAAGTGCAGAAAAAGCAGTTGAATATCAGAATGTAGAACTGCATAAAGATGCTTTGAAAAAGATGAAAAAATACGTTCCTAAAAAAGCTGCACAATTTGCAGTTCAGGCAGACATGAAATTTTGCCTGGCTTGTGGCGATGGAAAAAAATATTTGAAGGCCTGTGAAAAGTATGCTAAAAAAGAAGCCAAAAATGACCCTGAAAAATTGAATGAATTAGCTTTAGCTGTTTCTCAAAATTTTCCAGAAGATGCTAGTGCTTTGAAAAAAGCAGAAAAGTATGCAAAAAAAGCAACTGAAAAAGGCAACGAATATACTTACTATATGACTTATGCAACTATCCTTTTAAAAAATGGAAAGAAAAAAGTTGCCTTAAAAATGGCGAATAAATCTCTTGATTTAGCTAAAGGAAATCAAGGCGCAGAAGGAACTGTTATGCGATTGATTCGTAAAATTGAACAAAGTTAATCTATCCATTTTTTAGTATTTGGTATAAAATCCGAGGTTAAGAACCCACTCCTCTCTCCATCAAATCAAAATACTTTAGATTTGATGGAGAGAAGAGGAATTTTTTGTTCCGAACGAATTATCCAAAATTATTTTTCATTTACATTATCAACGAATATTTAAAAATCCCACAACTGAACATTATGAAAAAAATTATCCTTTTCATTCTATTCCTATCTTTTCTATCTACCAATATTTTTGCTCAAAAAAAAGGAATCCAGTTTACTCAACAAAATTGGAATCAAGTTATCATTCAAGCTGCCAAAGAGAATAAAATTATATTCATTGATGCCTACACCGATTGGTGTCAACCTTGCAAAAAAATGGATAAACAAGTTTTTCCACAAAAATTAGTGGGAGATTTTTACAATAAAAATTTCATCAATGTCAAGATGAATATGGAAAAAGGATTTGGCGAGGAATTAAAAAAGAAATATGATGTTTTCTTTTTCCCAACCTTTCTTTTTCTTACGGCCGATGGAACCATTGTTCATCGAATTGCCGGTTATCAATCTGTTCCAAAGTTATTGGAATTAGGAAAAACAGCTATTGATCCAAGCAAAAGACTTTCTGCCTTCGAAGAGAGATTTGTGAATGGAGATCGTGATCCGAAGTTTCTGATGCAATATACTGATGTACGAAAAGCGGCGATGGATGGTACCCACAATGCAATTGCTGAGGCATATTTAGCTACGCAAAAAGATTGGACCACGAAGGAAAATTTAAAATTCATCTTCAATCAAGTGGATGATACTGACTCAAAATTATTTGATTATATCTTGGAAAACCGAGCTACTTTTGACAAGCAATTCAATGCATCAAAAGTGGCGGGTAAAATTGAAAACCTAATATATCAAAAAGTCTATGATGATCAAGGAAATGCTTCCTTGGATGAGTTAGATCGATTATTTAAAAAAGTTTACGAAGCCAGAGTTGCCGAGCAAGCTTCTTCGCGATTTAGGTTGAATTATTTTTTAGAAAAAAGATCAAGTGAAAATTACGCCAAGGAAGCTGTAAATTATTATAATAAATACCCTCCCAAAAATCCAAGTGAATTAAGCGATGTGGCTTATAATTTTTACGATTTAGATGTAAACAATAAGAAGTTGCTAAAAAAAGCAGTAAAGTGGACAAAGAAAGCAGTAAAGGCAGATGCAAGCTTATTTAATTATGAAGCGCTAGCGGCAGTTTATTATAAATTAGGAAAAAAGCGAAAAGCAATAAAAGCAGCCAATAAAGCAATCGATGCTGCTAAAAAAATGAAGGAAGATTATTCTGAGACACAGGAACTTTTAGATAAAATAAAAGCGATGTAGTTTTTTGATTGATAAATGATTAGTTTTTTAAAGAACAAGAGGTATTAGTCCATGCGGATTAATACCTCTTGTTTTATTTGTACATCTGCTAAAAAACAAAAAGCCCATCCAAAATGAATTGAATGAGCTTTTCTTGGAGGTCGCGAGCGGATTCGAACCGCTGTAGATGGTTTTGCAGACCACTGCCTAGCCACTCGGCCACGCGACCATTTTTTTTATTTCAAATTAAAATCCTCATTTGGATTTTTTTTCGGCTGCAAATATATAAATATTTTTATAACCATGCAGGTTTATCTCTATGAAACGGAAAAAAATTCTTTTTGTTGGTATTTTTTTTAAAAATTTTCTTTTTATACTTAGCGTACGAATTACAATTTCTATCTTGAATCAAGATTTTACAAAATAAAACGAAAATAAGAATCAACCATGACTTTAATATCATTTATAGCCTTTACTAGCTTAGTTGCTGTCATCTCCTATTATTATACTGGTAAAGATACCAATACAACATCTGATGGTTATTTCCTGGGAGGAAGAAGTTTAACTGCTGGAGTAATCGCAGGATCATTATTATTGACCAATTTATCTACAGAGCAATTAATCGGCTTAAATGGATCAGCATTTACCGAAGGTATTTTAGTGATGTGTTGGGAAACATTGGCTGCAATTGCCATGGTTGTAACTGCATTATTCCTTTTACCTCGATACCTAAAAGGAGGACTGACAACTGTTCCTCAATTCTTAGAAAAGAGGTATGATACGATGACAAAGACTATAGCATCTGTTTTGTTTTTGTCTGGTTATGTTGTGGTTTTATTACCGATTGTACTCTATTCTGGAGCCTTAGCCTTTGTTTCTATGTTCGATATCCCCGAGCAATTAGGAATTTCTCATACTGCTGCGCTTTGGCTTTGTGTATGGGGAATTGGTATTATAGGTTCTATTTATGCTGTTTTTGGAGGACTAAAAGCAGTTGCTATATCTGATTCGATTAATGCAATCGGCCTACTGGTTGGAGGAATTATGATTCCAGTTCTTGGTTTACTTCATATCGGAGATGGATCAATTGCTACAGGGATTGATAATTTATATGAATTTGATCCTTCGAAATTTAATGCAATAGGAGGTTCTACTGCATCTGTTCCTTTTGCTACCATTTTTACAGGGATGATGTTGGTTCAATTATTTTATTGGGGAACCAACCAAGCCATTATCCAACGTGCTCTGGCAGCAAGAGACTTAAAAGAAGGACAAAAAGGATTATTACTTGCTGCAGGTGTAAAAATATTAGGGCCATTAATTTTAGTGCTTCCTGGTATGATTGCCTTTTATTTATTTAAAGGTCAATTAGAAACTCAAGATCAAGCCTATCCTGAATTGGTAAAAGCAGTTTTACCTGCACCTTTGGTTGGATTTTTTGCCGCAGTAATTTTTGGAGCAATCATGAGTTCTTTTAATAGTGCATTGAATAGTTCTGTTACATTATTTGGTTTGGATATTTACAAAGAACACTTTAATAAAAAGGCTTCTGATGAAACTGTGATAAAATATGGAAAACGATTTGGAATTTTATTAGCTTTTTTAGCCATGTTTATTGCACCATTTATTGCTAATGCACCAAAAGGTTTATTTGGTTATCTCCAAGAGATAAATGGATGTTATAGTATTCCTATTTTGACGATTATCGTGGTGGGATATTTGACTAAACGAGTTCCTGCAATTGCTGCAAAAATTGCTATCATCTTAGGAGCTGTTCTTTATTCAATTAGTCAATTTGGTCTAAAGTCCTATTTCGGAGAAGAAAATTACCCACACTTCCTTCACGTAATGGCGATTCTCTTTGTTATGAATGTTGTTATCATGTTGGTTATTGGACAACTAAAACCAAGACCGACAGATTTTAAATTACAATACAGTAATGAAGTGGATATTACTCCTTACAAATATGTCAAACAAGTAAGTTTAGCCATTTTGATAATTGTAATTTCGTCTTATGTTTACTTCTCTTAGTTTTTGAAATAGATTAAAAAAATGGGACTTTTGATTAAATTTTATCGGAAGTCCCATTTTTCATTTTACACTAAATCAATCGTCAAACATGAAATCAACCAAACTGATATTTCTGTCCCTTCTTTTTCTTTTTGCTCAATTTGCTAATGCTCAAGTAGCTGAACTTTCTAAGATTGAAAAATACATCAAAAAGAAACTACCCAACGCTACAGTCAAAAAGTTAGAAACAACCGATCATTTTAAAGAAGTCTATGAAATAAAATTTAAACAATATTTAGATCATAATAATCCAAAAGCTGGGACTTTCGAACATCGTATTTTTCTTTCTCATGTGGATAAAAAGAAGCCAATGGTTTTCGTCACAGAAGGTTACGCCGCCCGTCAACGAACTTATGAATTATCCACCATTTTTAATTCTAATCAACTTATTGTTGAATATCGTTTCAATGGAGGTTCCCGTCCAAAGGAAATTCAATACCAATATCTCACCAATGATCAAGCGATGGAGGATTTGCATCGCATCAGAAAGTTGTTTAAGAAATTTTATAAAAAAGAATGGATAAGTACAGGTATCAGTAAAGGAGGAACAACGACTTTAATTTATAAAAGTAAATATCCAAAGGATGTTTGCGTTGCCGTTGCTTACGTTGCACCGTTAGCATTTGCGCAGGAAGATCCTCGAACCGATGAGCATCAAAAAATAACTGGAACAGAAGAATGTAGAAACAAATTAATCGCCTTACAAAGAAATATGTTGGAACGAAGAGATGAATTAATTCCAATGATTGAAAATTATGCGACGGAAAAATCACAAACTTTTTCTATTGGAACTGGAGCTGTTTTAGAATATGCAACCTTGGAATTACCTTTTGCTTTTTGGCAATGGGGCGGTGATTGCGAATCTATCCCAACTCCAAAATCTAGCGCAAAAGAGATTTTTGATTACATCGAAAAAATTGTGAGCTGGAGTTTTTACTCGGATGCTTCGATTGAATATTTTGCACCAGCATTTTATCAATTTATGACTGAGTTGGGTTATTATGGCTTCCCTACAGAAAATGTAAAAGACCTTTTGCAAGTAGTAAAAAATCCTACCAATCGACTTTTCGGTCCAAAAGATGTGGACTTAACTTATAAACCATATTTGCAAGATGTGAATGACTTTTTGATGAAAAAAGGAAAACGAGTACTTTACATTTATGGAGGAATTGATACTTGGACTGCTTGTGGAGTTATGCCAAATCCAAAAACGGATGCGTTGAGAATGACCTTGGAAGGAGGGCCGCATACGACTCGGATTAAGAATTTTTCGAAAGAAGATCAGCAGAAGATTTATAATAAATTGGATAAGTGGTTGAAGGCGGAGGTGACACCGCTGAAAGATTAAAATCTACTATTTGATTTTTAAATTGAACGCAGAGACGGGGAGGTGCAGAGAATTTTTCTTTGAAAAATTAAAATATCTCTGCGTCTTCCCGTCTCTGCGTTCAATCCTTTACATTTAAAAAAAGGTGTTAATCAATGAAGACTAACACCTTTAATTTTTTATAAAATCAATTTCCTACAAATCGAATTTAATCCCTTGAGCCAAAGGCAGTTCGCTACTGTAATTAATCGTATTTGTTTGTCGTCGCATGTAAGCTTTCCAAGCATCAGAACCACTTTCACGTCCTCCTCCAGTTTCTTTTTCACCTCCAAAAGCACCACCGATTTCAGCACCACTTGTTCCGATATTAACATTAGCGATTCCACAATCAGAACCTGCCGTCGAAAGGAATTGCTCCGCTTCTTTTACAGAGTCTGTAATAATCGCAGATGATAAACCTTGAGGCACATCGTTTTGCATCGCAATTGCTTCGTCCAAAGTTTTATATTTCATGATATACAAAATTGGAGCAAAAGTTTCATGCTGTACAATTTCGAAATGATTTTCTACTTCTGCAATCGCAGGTTTTACGTAGCAACCACTTTTGTATGCTTTTCCTTTCAAAACGCCTCCAGGAACTATTATTTTTCCACCTTCTTCTTCCACTCTTCGCAACGTTTCAGAATAAGCTGCTACTGCATCAGTATCAATCAATGGCCCGACGTGATTTTTAGCATTCAATGGATCTCCAATTTTGATCTGTTCGTATGCTTTTACAACTTTATTTTTCACGGTATCATAGACACTTTCGTGAATAATCAATCGTCGAGTCGAAGTACATCTTTGTCCAGCCGTCCCAACTGCGCCAAAAACGGCACCTGGTAAAACTAAATTCATATCAGCACTTGGAGTGATGATGATCGCATTATTCCCTCCTAATTCCAAAATAGTTTTCCCTAATCGACCTGCAACTTCTTGGTTGACAATTTTTCCCATTCGAGTACTTCCTGTCGCAGAAATCAAAGGAACTCTTTTATCCTTCGTCAAATATTCTCCAACTTTATAATCTCCATTGATCAAACAAGAAACTCCTTCTGGAACTTTATTGGCTTTCAAAACTTTTTGGAAAATATTCTGACAAGCGACGCCACACAAGGGAGCTTTCTCAGATGGCTTCCAAATACAAACATCTCCACAAACCATCGCTAGCATCGAATTCCAAGACCAAACGGCAACTGGAAAATTGAAAGCTGAAATAATTCCAACTATCCCAAGTGGGTGCCATTGTTCATACATTCGATGATTTGGTCGCTCAGAGTCCATCGTCAATCCGTATAATTGTCGAGACAATCCAACTGCAAAATCACAAATATCAATCATCTCTTGCACCTCTCCGTAACCTTCTTGAAGACTTTTTCCCATTTCATAAGAAACCAGTTTTCCAAGTGCATTTTTATTTTCTCGAAGAGCTTCACCGTATTGTCTAACAATCTCCCCACGCTTTGGTGAAGGCATTGTTCTCCACGTCGCAAATGCTTTTTGTGAAGCTTTAACTACTCGCTCATAATCAGCTTTTGTAGTCACCCCTACGCTACCAATATATGCTCCATCAACGGGAGAATAGGATTCAATATATTCTTTTGAAGCATAAGATTTCAATCCTGTGCTGGTTCCATTATTTTTGGCTTTGAGACCTAGTTTTTTTAAAAAATCTTTTTTCATTTTTTACTTTTTGAAATTTCTCACTATTAATGAGAAATGATACTCTGGTTAGGTAAATATTAATTCGGCTGCAAAATTAGGAAAATTTTACATGAAAAGAATTTTACGAAAAAGAATAAGAAAAGGTACGGTGAGAAATACCTTTTAGAATTGGCTACAATAATAAAATTATACTTGACTTTGAGTTAAGAAGATCATTTTATTCTGTTTTAGGTCTCCACCTTTTCCTTCCTTACAGAATTCTAGTTTTTATGGTCGGTAAAAGCATATGCGTTGAAAATGCTTTTTTTTCAATAGAATTTGTAATTTCGCACCCGAAAATCATAACCTATTTATTCTTTTTTAAAATAAAAAAACTGCACAATGAAGTTAGATGATTTAGTAGCCGTAAGTGGAATGTCAGGCGTATTCAAATTAGCTGCCAACAGAGATAATGGTCTAATTATAGAAGATTTAGACAACGGTAAAAGAAAATTTGCCCCAGCAAGAAAACACCAATTCACTCCTTTAGCAAGTATTGGAATATTCACACTTGATGATTCGACTGAATTAAAAATAATATTTAGAACTATGATAGAGCAACTGGAAGAAAATCCAGTTCCGTCGGCAAGTGGTTCTTCCATCGAATTACATACTTATTTTAGAAAAATTTTGCCTGATTACGATGAAGACAAAGTTCACACTAGTGATATAAAGAAAGTAATCAAATGGTTCAATTTCTTGAATGAAAGGAAGCTGATTGATATGGAAGATGAGCCAGAAACAACGGAAGAGAAATCTGAAAAAGAAGAATAGAAAAGAGTGATAAACTATGAGTGATTAGTGATGCTTGTCACTCATAGCTCACCACTACGTTTACCCCCATTTTGAAAACAACACCTTTACTTAAATGAACACCCCAACACCCTCTAATTTTAGGCAACGTAAGTACTTGCCTGATGAATTCAAAATTACTGTTTGGTCTAAAATGAGACCTTACTTTCATGATTTACTGCAAAGAGAAATCCAATCTATCAAAGATTTAGAAAAATGGATTTCAGATCAAAATGAATTGGCTCGAGCCATTCAAGAGGAATTTGATGCTAGAAGAGATAACCATCTTGTTCATCAAACTAAAGATCAACGAACAGCTGAACTTTATGAATATGCTGCTCAAGAACTATTTCCCAAAATTACTTCCTTCGAAAAACGATTAAATGAAAAATTATCGACATGTAATTTTTTCTCGATAGTCTCTGCTGAGAAAAATTTAATGTATTTACGAAGTATAAAATAATCTAATTAAATGTTGTTTGATCAAAGAATTACTCATGCATCATTTAAGCGTTCACCGTTCAAAAAAATATTATGTACAAAGGAAAGAAAGTGATTGTCGTTTTACCTGCATACAATGCAGCATTGACATTAGAAAAAACTTATAAAGAAATTCCGTTTCCATTGGTAGATGAAGTTATTCTTTGTGATGATGCAAGTAAAGATAACACCTCTGAATTAGGTCGACAGATTGGTATTAAGCATATCATTCGGCATGAAAAAAATAAAGGTTACGGAGGTAATCAAAAATCACTTTATAATAAGGCTCTGGAACTTGGTGGAGATATCGTTATCATGCTTCATCCAGATTATCAATACACTCCAATGTTGATTCCTGCAATGGTCAATATCATTGGTGACAATTTGTACCCTGTAGTTTTGGGTTCAAGAATTTTGGGAAAAGGAGCATTAAAAGGAGGAATGCCTTTGTATAAATATATTGCCAACCGACTGTTGACTTTCACTCAAAATGTTTTAGTCAATTATAAATTATCAGAGTACCACACCGGTTACCGATCATTCAGTCGAGAGGTTTTAGAAGGTATCAATTTCAATGCGAATGATGATGACTTTGTTTTTGATAATGAAATGTTATCTCAGATTATTTATGCGGGATATGAAATTGCCGAAGTGACTTGTCCTACTAAATATTTTGAAGAAGCATCATCAATTAATTTCCGAAGGAGTGCAAAATATGGAATGGGAGTTTTGAGAGTTTCGCTGGGACATTTTTTCCAACGAATGGGATTAGTAAAAATGGAGATGTATAAAAAACCAACGAAAGGTTAATCTGTTGATATAAGTAATCTGGGATTTTAGAGCTTAACTTAATTTTTAAATAAAATAATAACTTATGATTTTGACTCTTGCTCAATAATATCAAATGCTTTTCTACCAATAAAAATTGCAGCTAAAACGAGGGTATAAGTAAGTGTGGCGGTCATATCAGACTTAAAATTTAGTTAGATAAAATAAATGAATTCCTTTCTAATCTATCATAAAACTAATGCTTAATAAGTATTACTTCTCAGCGAATATTTCACCTCAAATGTAATATGCCGACAAATCTAAACATTAAGCGACAGGAATTAAAATCTTATTTGGATTCTTGTGTAAAAAAATTCAATACTTCTGACTTCATCGAAAATGATCCGATCTCGATTCCTCATCAATTTTCTCGAAAACAAGACATTGAAATTATGGGTTTTTGGGTATCTATGCTCGCTTGGGGACAACGAAAAACCATCATCAATAAAGCGAATGAATTGATCCATTTAATGGATGGTGCGCCTTATGATTTTATTCTAAATCATGAAGAAAAAGATCGAAAGGCATTTTTGAATTTTAAACATCGAACTTTTCAAGCGATAGACACACTTTATTTTTTAGCGTTTTTTCAAGACTTTTATCAAAAAAACGATTCGCTTGAAAATGCATTTTCCAATCATCTTTCTCCCAAAAGTGAAAATGTAGAAGCTGCGCTAAAAGGTTTTCATGAACAATTCTTTTCCCTTCCTGAGGCGCCTCATCGGACTCGAAAACACGTTTCCACGCCTACTCGAAATTCTGCTTGCAAGCGATTGAATATGTTCCTTCGTTGGATGGTTCGACAAGATAAGAAAGGTGTTGATTTTGGTATTTGGAAAAAAATAAAACCAGCTCAATTATTAATGCCTTTGGATGTGCATGTCGATCGAGTTGCTCGGAGATTAGGACTCTTGGAACGGAAACAAACGGACTGGAAATCAGTAATTGAATTGACGAATAATTTAAAACAGTTTGACTCTAAAGATCCTGTGAAATATGACTTCGCTTTGTTTGGAGTTGGAGTTTTGGAGAAGGATCAATTTAGATAGGTGTTTATTTCATTTCGTATTCCACTCGAAGAAAATCATTTAGCTGCTGAATATCCACTACTCCTATTAAAATTTCATTTTCAATCACAGGTAAAATTCGCAATTCTTGATTGACTAATTTTTTATAAAAAATATGCAAAGAATCAGTAGGGAAGGCAACTTCTTTAACCTGTGAAATAAATTCTTCTACCTCATGTTCTTCATGTGAATCAGGTGGAATACTCTTAGCCACTTCCAAAATTTCAGGTTGAGAAAAAACACCAGCAATAGTTCCGTCCTCATTTTTCACTAAAAAATCTCTTTCCAAGCCTCGTTTCAAAATGTCTACCGCATGAGCAATATGATCACTCTTCTGAAGGACATTTATCGGTTGCCGAATTAATTCTGAAATGTAATGTCTTTTCAAAATTTCTTCAAATTTGACCATCCGATATTCTTGCGTTGCCATAAAAAACATAAACACACTCGACAATAAAAAAAGTGGAATCAGATAAAATGTCATCCGTGGTGGAACTAATAGGTATGCTAAAATAACTAACAAAATCGCCATCCCTTGCCCCATGTAGGTGGTGATCAAGGTAGCTTGTCGTCGTCCCAAACTAGGAGAAAGTAACGACCTGAAAATTCTTCCTCCATCCATCGGAAAAGCAGGAATCAAATTAAATAAGGCTAAAAAAATATTGATCAGAAGAAATAGGGTGACGAAATTCTCGGGATTCCCAAACACTAATCTTGAGGTTCCTATGTTCGAAAAATCAATGCTCGAGGTCAACCAACCATAGCCTCCAAAAATTATAGCTAGAAAAATATTAACTAAAGGCCCTGCGAATGCAACTACTGATTCATGAATTGGTTTCTCAGGTAAACCATCTAATCGAGCCACTCCGCCGAGCGGTGAAAGAATAATATCTTTCGTTCTTACACCGTACATTTTGGCAGAAAAAGCATGCCCAAATTCATGCAGAATTACACAGGCAAAAACTCCTATCATCAAAAAAGCAAACCATCCCACACTTTCCCAGTTCATTCCATTTCGTCTTCCCTCAAAGGTCACCCACACTAACATCAGCACAAATGTCCAATGTAACTTAACTGGAATGCCAGCAATTTTTGCGATTTGGAAAGCTCCTTTCAAAGAATGGATTTTAGATGATTTAATAAATAACTTAACGTGAAAACTTCACTTTTGGTTGTGATCTTGACTTTTATTAAAGATTCTTATTTTAAGCAAAAGGATGTATTCTTGAAAATATTTTTTTATCCAAAAAAAAAGCAACAACTCAAATGAGTTATTGCCTTTTAATATTTTTTCAAAAAGTATCCTTACAGCAATTACTTTACAACTGCTGGCGCTCCTAAAATCGGAGCATATAAGTTTCCTTTTTTAATAATTTCTCTAGAAATTACTACTCGCTGAATCTCAGAAGTTCCTTCATAGATTTGAGTAATCTTCGCATCTCTCATTAATCTTTCCACATGATATTCTTTTACAAAACCATATCCGCCGTGTACTTGCACCGCTTCAACAGTATGTTTCATCGCTACCTCTGAAGCAAAAACTTTTGCCATCGCAGCAGACATTGTATAATCCATATGTTCATCTTTCATCCATGCCGCTCGGTGAACCATCATTCTTGCTGCATCTATTTCAGTTGCCATATCAGCCAACTTAAAAGCAACTGCCTGGTGTTGGTTAATTGGTTTTCCAAAAGCTGCTCTTTCATGAGAATATGCAACTGCTAGTTCGTATGCACCAGCTGCAATTCCAACTGCCTGAGCGGCAATTCCAATTCGTCCTCCCGTCAAAACTTTCATCGCAAATTTAAAACCGAATCCATCTTCTCCGATTCTATTCTCTTTTGGCACTTTCACATCGGTGTACATAATCGTATGTGTGTCCGAAGAACGAATTCCTAATTTATCTTCTTTCGCTCCGATTCCTACTCCATCCCAATCTGTCTCTACGATGAAAGCATTGATTCCTCTATGTCCTTTTTCTCGATCCGTTTGCGCGATTACTAAATGAACTTTTGAAGTACCTCCATTGGTAATCCAGTTTTTAGTTCCATTTAGTATATAGTGATCACCCATGTCAATCGCAGTTGTTTGCTGACTTGTCGCATCACTCCCTGCTTCAGGTTCTGAAAGGCAAAAAGCACCAATCCATTGTCCTGTCGCTAACTTCGTCAAATATTTTTGCTTTTGCTCTTCTGTTCCATAGGTTTCTAATCCCCAGCAGACTAATGAATTATTCACAGATACTGCTACAGAAACAGAATTATCAATTTTAGAAAATTCCTCCATTGCCAAACAGTACGAAATGGTATCCATTCCACCACCTCCATATTCAGGAGCGACCATCATCCCCATGAAGCCTAACTCACCCATCATTTTGATTTGCTCAGTAGCATGAATCATTTTTGAGTCTCTTTCGATAACTCCAGGTTTTAATTCTTTTTGGGCAAAATCTCTTGCTGCTGCTTGGACTGCTAAATGTTCTTCGGTTAATTCAAAATTCATAAGAGTAGATTTTTTATGGTTCTATTTTACAGTTTAATTTCAGTTTACAAAAATAGCGAATTTTCGCAATCTTTACTTATTTTAAGACAAACAGTTTTTCTGATATTAGTCACCTTTTGTCTTTTCTTGAACTAGTTTAATGATTATTCTATTAGACATCATAAGTGATCTCCACTTCACTTGTTGTTGGATGTGACTGGCAAGTTAAAATAAACCCATCTTCAATTTCGTCATCATCCAAAGCATAACATGCTTCCATCTCAACTTTTCCTTTGACCACTTTTGCCATACAAGTTGAGCAAGATCCTGAACAACAAGAATAAGGTGGTTCATATTTTAAATCCAACAAAGTGTCTAAGATTGATTTTCCTTTTTTGACCTCTGTTTCAATGGTTTCGCCATCAAGGTGAACAATTAATTTTGCTCCATCTAGCGGTGCTGCTGCTCCCATATGAGTCGTACTTTCATCGCCAGAAACATTTGATGTAAATCTCTCAGAATGAACATTCTTTTTGTCAATGCCCATTCCCAATAAGGTATTTTCTACATCATCAATCATTCCTCCTGGGCCACAAACGAAATAATGCGCTTCTTTACTACGAATTGGATTATCTGCTAAAAATTTCTTGACACTAATTTCATCGACTCGGCCAACTTCTCCTTGCCAAGACATTTTTGCTTTTTTAAACAAACCACCGAGTCCACTTGCTTTCTCTTTTTTTGGTTGGCTTAAAGTATGACAAACAATGAATTGTCCTTGATATTTTCGCTCCATCTCGTCCAATTGGTATTTGAAAATAATCGATTCCTCATTTCTATTTCCATAAAAAAGAAATATGGTCGAAAGTGGTTCCTTTTCCAAAACAGTTTTCGCAATCGACATCAAAGGAGTGATTCCACTTCCTGCTCCAAACAAATAAAATGTTCTATTTTTTTCTTCATCCAATTGCAACGTAAATCTTCCTTGCGGAGCCATCACCTCGACCAAGTCACCTGCTTTTAAATTATCGCAAATATGATTGGAAACAATTCCTTTGTCTACTTTTTTGACGGTTACGGTAATTCCATTTTCCAAAGGACTACTCGACATAGAGTAAGCTCGTCGTTCCTCTTTTCCATTTATTTGAAATTTCAAGGTCAAATACTGTCCATGTCTGTAATCAAATTTATCTTTTAAATCACTTGGTATTTCAAATGTAATCGAAGACGCATCACTAATTTCTGGCGTTACTTTCATTACTTTCAAATTGTGAAACTGAGTACTCATATTTTTTATTCTGTTGTATAAATTATTCTAAAATTTTGCGCAGCAAAGGTAATGAACCTAAAGCCTTAATAGATAACCTTTTTGTCATATTATAGTTTAAAAATTTGTATTTTTAGTCGTTAACCTTTTTTTGAAAAAAATATTATTAGGACATGAATTGGAAAGACTCAAAATATTTATTGGCCTACCTTGCTCCGCTTGCAACTTTTATAGCTATTTATTTTCAAGGATATTGGTCATTCGCAACGGTAGTTTTAGCATTTGCCATCATTCCCCTATTGGATTATCTTTCTCCTTCGTCTGAGAAAAACTTAACCGAAAAAGAAGAGGTGTCTAAATTATCGGCTACTATATTTGATTGGTTATTATACTCTAATATTCCAATGCTTTGGGGGTTATTATGGTATTTTTTTAGCACAGTTTCCGCTGGAGGTTTAGAGACTTATGAGCTAGTGGGGATGACATGGAGTGTTGGGATTATTGTCGGAACTATTGGAATAAATGTCGCTCATGAATTAGGTCATCGAGTAAAAAAATCAGAACAATTGATGTCTAAGAGTTTACTGCTTTCTGCTTTGTACATGCATTTTTTCATTGAACATAATCGAGGTCATCATAAAAATATTGCGACGGATGAAGATCCAGCTTCTTCTAAGTTGAACGAAAATTTATACTCATTTTGGATTCGTTCCACCTTCGGAGGTTACCGAAGTGCGTGGAATTTGGAAAATGACAAATTAAAAAAACAAGGCTTTTCATTTTTTTCTTTAAAAAATGAAATGTTGGTATTTCAATTTATCCAAGTTGCCTATTTAGTTTCTGTAGGTTTAATTTTTGGATGGTTCGTAGTTCCTTTTGCCCTCATCATCGCGATCTTAGGATTCCTTTTATTGGAAACAGTCAACTATATTGAACATTATGGGCTACGAAGAAAAAAATTACCTTCTGGCCGTTATGAAAATGTAACTATGCAACATTCATGGAATTCCAATCATGAGATGGGGCGAATATTTTTATACGAATTAACTAGACATTCTGACCATCATTATAAAGCAACTCGAAAGTTTCAAGTACTCCGACATTTTGATGAAAGTCCACAATTGCCTTATGGATATCCAGGCTCGATGTTGATTTCATTTTTACCTCCACTTTGGTTTAAAGTGATGAATGATAAGATTCCTGCTTAACTTTCGTTAAGTAAAAATACTTTTCCTTGAAAAAATCCAAGCCAGTTATTTATATGAAATACTGGCTTGGATTTTTTAGTTTTGCGCAGCGAATTTTTCTTTTTAATTTTTTTTAGCAAAAGTACATGAGTCAAAAACTTTCCATTGTCATTCCTGCATACAACGAAGCACCAACCATTCATTTTATTTTAGATAAAATCAAGGCTGTTCAATTGATTGGTGATTTGAAAAAAGAAATTATCATTGTCAATGATTTTTCTACTGATGATACCGAAGGAGCAATTCTACGATATTCGGAAGCCAACCCTGAAATGAATATTCAATATTCCAAACACGAAGTCAACAAAGGAAAGGGTGCAGCTCTTCACACAGGTATTAAAAATGCGACGGGAGATTTTCTAATTATCCAAGATGCAGATTTAGAATATGATCCTGAAGAGTATAATATTTTGTTGCGACCGATGCTAGATGGCGTGGCAGATGTAGTTTATGGTTCGAGATTTATGGGTGGAAAACCTCATCGTATTCTTTTCTTTTGGCACTCAATTGGAAATCAAATGTTGACTTTCATGTCGAATATGCTGACCAATTTGAACTTGACAGATATGGAGACTTGCTATAAATTATTCAAAACCGAAATGATTCAAAGTTTGAGCTTAAAGGAAAATCGATTTGGTTTTGAACCTGAGGTGACTGCCAAAATTTCTCGAATACCTAAAGTTAGAATTTACGAAGTCGGAATTTCATACTATGGAAGATCTTATGAAGATGGGAAAAAAATTGGTTGGCGAGATGGCTTCCGAGCGATTTATTGTATTTTAAAATATAATACTTTTTGGAAAAAATAAATTTGTAAATGTATTGTTACACAATTACTCGAACTATCAGGACAATTCCAAAAACTACAAAAGCAATTCCTGAAATTCTTCGAACTAGTAATATATTTTTAGGCTTTAAATATTTTCGAATCACTTTCGCTAAATAAACTTTCATAGTATCAGATGCAATAATTACAAAAAGTATTGCCCCAAAAAAGAGGAAAAATTCATTTTCGCTAAAACCACTTTCTGCTAATTTTCCCGCAGCAATGACCCCCCAAAAGAAAAAAGTAAATGGATTTACAGTATTAATAAAAACACCTTTTCCAAATAATTTGAAATAGGAAAAATCCTTTTCATTTGGAATCTCATCCAAGTCCTCTTGTATTTCTTTTTCCGAAAAAAAATCATCACTAGGCATCGAAAGCGGTTTTGAAATAAAAGTTCCAAGTCCAATCAAAATCAAAGCAATCCCTCCTGCAATTCCTAAAGTCAGATTAAATCCATCCATTTTCACCACCGCTTGAATATAATTCAATCCGAAATAAACTGCTGTAACAAATAAAACATCA
>CAYGRM010000094.1:0-15849 GCA_964352225.1 uncultured Saprospiraceae bacterium
TTTTCAAAGAACTGCTTTATTTCTAATGCTTAAAAAAGTGTACGGTAGAGAAAATGTAAAAAAAGAAACTGATCTTAAAAAAGTTTTTAATTTTTATAATTCTTTACTTTAAAATTTGGTCAGATTAATAGATCTAAAATTACTACATTGAAATAAAAATAATCCTCAAAATTATTCTAATTTCAAGTGTTAAAAGCTGTTAGCAAATGTAGTGCTAACAGCTTTTTTTATTGGAAAAATCAACACTCATTGCTTAACTTCGCCCTCCGTAGCTGATAGTTTTAACTGGCAGCAAAAAAGAGCGCAGCGACCTAAAAAAATATTCAACTAAAAAAACACTATGAATACCATACACCTTAGCATTATTTCAAAAGACTTAAACCTTCCTCAATCCAAAGTCCAAAGCACTATTAAACTACTCGAAGAAGGAGCCACAATTCCTTTTATCGCTAGGTATCGAAAAGAGGCAACAGGATCTCTAGATGAAGTCAACATCGCTGATATTAAAACTCAATTTGACAAACTAAATGAGTTGGAAAAAAGAAAGGAAACCATCCTTAAAACCATCGAGGAGCAAGGAAAATTAACCGATGAATTGAAGCAAAGAATTCAAGATACTTTTGATTCTACCATTTTAGAAGATATTTATCTACCATACAAACCTAAAAGAAAAACTCGTGCAAGTGTAGCTAAAGAAAAAGGATTGGAGCCATTGGCAGATATTATTTTTTCACAGAATAATCACCGTGTTGAAGAATTAGCAGAACAGTATCTTAATGATGAAGTGGAGTCTATTGATGATGCGCTGCAAGGAGCAAGAGACATCATTGCCGAATGGATCAATGAGGATGAGGTAGCTCGACAAAAAGTCAGATATGCCTTCGAAAGAGATGCTAAAATTTCGGCTAAATTAGTTAGGGGAAAAGAAGAAGAAGCTGTTAAGTACAAGGATTATTTTGATTTTAACGAACCTTTGCATCGTTGCCCATCACACCGACTCTTAGCGATTCGACGAGCGGAAGACGAGGGCTTCTTGAGAGTTAATATTGCTCCCGAAGCGGAAGAGGTTTTATATCGGTTGGAACGAGAATTTTTAGAAAATGGTAATGGAGGCGCCACCAACCAAGTTAAACTAGCCATGGAAGATGCCTACAAAAGATTATTGCAACCTTCCATCGAAACCGAATTTAGAAACATGTCAAAGGAGTTAGCTGACGCGGAAGCCATTAATGTTTTCACGGAAAATTTAAAACAGCTTTTACTGTCTCCTCCTTTGGGACAAAAAAGAGTTTTGGCCATTGATCCAGGTTTTCGAACGGGTTGCAAAGTCGTTTGTTTGGATGAAAGTGGAGAACTTACCCATTACTCCACTATTTTTCCTCATCCACCCCAGTCGAAAGAATATGAAGCCATTGCGGATGTAAAACATCTGGTAGATAAATATAAAATTGATGCGATTGCCATTGGAAATGGAACCGCTGGAAGGGAGAGTTTGGCTATTTTCCAACAAGTCGATTATGGGAGACCGGTGGAAGTTTTTATGGTCAATGAAAATGGTGCTTCTATTTATTCCGCGAGTGAAATTGCTAGAGAGGAATTTCCAGATCATGATATCACCGTGAGAGGTTCGGTTTCGATTGGTAGGCGATTGATGGATCCTTTGGCAGAATTAGTAAAAATTGACCCAAAGTCTATCGGCGTTGGTCAATATCAACATGATGTTAATCAGATTAAATTAAAAGAAAGCCTTGATCGAACGGTGGAAAGTTGTGTAAATAATGTGGGGATCAATTTGAATACGGCGAGTAAACCATTGCTCACTTATGTGTCAGGTCTTGGGCCAACTTTAGCCAAAAACATTATTGAATATCGAACGGAAAATGGGTTGTTTAAAAGCCGTGATGAATTGAAAAAAGTGAAACGAATGGGCGATAAAGCTTTTGAACAAGCAGCAGGTTTCCTAAGAATTCGGGAGGCAAAAAATCCATTAGACAATACTGCTGTCCACCCTGAAAGTTATTCTGTCGTAAAGCAAATGGCGAAGGATTTGAATTGTTCAGTCGAAGAATTGATCAAAAATGAATCGCTTCGCAAGCAGATTGATTTAAAAAAATATGTTACTGAAAATATCGGTTTACCTACTCTGACAGACATTTTAAAGGAGTTGGAAAAACCGGGACTAGATCCTCGTGGAAGTGCGAAAGCAGTAGAGTTTTCCAAGACGATCAAGACGATTGAGGATGTTCACCCTGGGATGATTTTGACGGGTGTCATTAACAACATTACCAATTTTGGGGCGTTCGTTGACATTGGAATTAAGCAAGGCGGTTTGATTCATATATCTGAAATTGCGAATCGATTTATTAAGAATCCTGCGGAAGTAGTATCATTGAATCAAGAGGTACAAGTGAAAGTATTGGAAGTGGATTTGCAGCGAGGGAGGATTCAGTTGTCCATGAAGCAGGTGTAAAGAAAGCAAACACTCCATGGGAAGACACAGACTTTGCTAAAGTCTCATCTATAAATCTTGATTCTACTAAATTGAGCAATGAAATAAAAAAAGGGTGAACTAAAATTCAAATAGTTCACCCTTTTCAATTAACACACCTTTTAATTATTCAATATTTATACCTTTCTTAACTAATCTTTTCCACTCAGGGTGGCGCTTAATATAAGCTGCAACAAACGGACAAGTTGGAATGATCGCTAAATCGTGTTTATCAATTTCTTCCAAAACTTGCTTGATTAAAGCAGTTCCTATTCCTTTTCCCTCCAACTCAACGGGAACTTCAGTATGGGTTAAAAATATATTGCCTTTAACTTTGATGTATTCGATCTTTGGAATGAACCCATCTATATGAAATTCATATTGTTTAGCTGATTCGTTGTCGACTAGTTGATAATTAGTATCCATTGAATATTATTGATGAGTATGAGCATCATAAAATTTATGATGCTCATACTTATTTATCTTTTTACTTTACTACTAAATTTACTGATAAGTCAAACTCATCATAGATAGTTTTATCTCCTAAGTTATCGAAGAAACTTCCTGATCCATATCTTACATCAAACTCAGATCTATCCAATGTAATATCAGCTTTAGCTGTTTTTACTCCATTCGCTTCAGTTACCATTGCATTGAATTTAATTTCCTTAGTCGTTTCTTTGATCGTTAAATTTCCAGTAATTTTGTACTCCCCTGTTTTGCCTCTTGAAGTTACTTTTGTGATCACAAATTTTGCAGTTGGGTACTTTTCAGTTCCAAAAAAGTCAGCAGATTTTAAGTGTCCTTCCAACTTCTCTTTTCCTTGACCTGCTTTTAAGTCAGTTACTTCCAAACTTGCCATGTCAATATCAAAACTTCCTCCCGTCAAAGATCCATCTGTAAAATCTAAAATCCCATTTTTTACTTTTAAGATACCTGCGTGCTCTCCAGTTACTTTGTAGCCTTTCCAAGTAATTACACTTTTGGCAATATCAACTGGTGTTCCCTCTCCTACATTATTAGGAGTAAATGCGAATGCAAAAAATGCTACGAATGCTAATGTTAATAAATTTTTCATAATTTTTAATTTGATTTTAAAATTCCGATGGTCAATTTTTTCGTCGGAAATGTGAATAAATATGTTCCTTTAACAATGTTTCGATTAAAAAGTTTAGACATTAAATGTATATACATCTATTTTTTCAAAAAAAATGAAGGATTCTTTAATCTCTCATTTTGTCTAATAAATCATTTAACTGCTTAGCTTCTTTTTTGGTCAAAACGGAAAGTGTATTTTCTATTTCGCCTTCCAATATTCTTGAAGCCTGATCTACTATTTTTTTACCTTCCTCTGTGATAGCAATATCTACCCGCCTTCGATCTTCAGAACAAGAAGTTCTTGCAACCAACCCTTTTTGCTTTAATTTTTCTACTAAACGAGAAGCATTTGACATTTTATCAATCATTCTTTCCGTCAATAATTTTACCGTTGCCGGTTCTGGATCTCTACCTTTTAAAATTCGCAAAATATTAAACTGTTGAACTGAAAGGTTAAATTCTTTCAAAACCTGTAATTGCAAAGAACTCATCCATGAAGCAGAGTAAATAATATTTACACCGAGTTTGTGATATTCATCCTTGAATCTACTTTGTTGAATCTCTTCTTCTAGTTTCATATTCATGTTTATGCTGCAAATATATACAATTACATTTGATGTAGCAACATTCAATTTTACTTTTTGTTATTTTTTTCAAAAAAAAACTGCCTAGTCCTCAAAAAGACTAAGCAGTTTTTAAATATTATTTGATTAATGACTTAAAAAGTAGATTTACTTTAGAATGGGCAACTTGCACATTCGTCTACTTTTGCATCAAGATTTTCTTTTGAAAGTGATTCTCCAGTTGAACAACTAACACATCCGATCACTCGGAATTCAGTTCGTCGATTCATTTGATGTTCTCTTTCAGAACAAGGAATTCGATTAGCACAATTGTTTACATTTTTATTCTCACCGTATCCTCTCGCAACTAATCTTTCTTCTGCTATTCCACAATCCATTAATGCTCGAACTACAGATTCTGCTCTTCTTTGAGAAAGACTTCGATTATATCTAAATGAACCTCTGGAGTCAGTATGAGAGGCAATCTCGATAATCAAATCAGGATTCTCAGTCATCATTTTACATAATTTATTGATCTCTGGTTGCGCTTCATCTCTTAAATATGATTGGTCAAAGTCATAATAGATGTGAAGTAAATATGCATAATAACCTTCTTGCCCTGGATCGGTCGGTGATTGCTGAAATGTCGGACTTGAACCTCCATCCTTGATTTGTCCATCTTCATAAGTGATATTTCCTACAGTCTTATTTGCTGGCTCTTCGGTTTGAGGATCAATATATAGTCCTATTTCAGGATCATAGACAGGCGAATTAGGATCTCTTTGTACTATTGGATTTTCTCCAAAAATCGGATCTTCTCCATCAGGATTGCTTGGATTAACATTTACAATAGGTGCAGAAATCGGACTCAAATTAACCACCGCCTGCAAAGTAGTCGGCTCTGTCAAATCACGAGTACATTGATTCTCTACCGGACTTCCAAAGTAACCTTCTTTTTTAGCAGCAACTGTATAACAACAATCTTCTGCCAATTCGAAAGAAAGCGTTCCCGTTGAATCGGTATAAACTGCTTCTGGCTGAGCACCTTCGCAATCGTTAGTCAAAGTTACCAATGCACCTTCGATGGGATTTCCAGTCGTTGGATCAACAACCAAAACATCTAAATTAAATAGTACTTCTTTTTTCAATGGAATCTCGACAAAAACTTTTTGTCCCATTTCCACACTTTTAGTACAACCTTCTTTTGTGTTGTCTAAATATTCGTCCATGCTTGCAGCAAAGTTGCAGCATTGATCCATTTTCATGTCGAACATGATTTTTCCTTCGGTATTCGTCAACATTTCTGCCCCTGTGCAATCATTTACAACTGTTGCCCCTGGAATTGGTTCACCAGTTGCTTCATCAATCACCAAGATTTCCATCGTAGCAGCAGATTTTCTAAAAGCGTAAATATCATCACGCCCTACTCCACCTTCTCGATCAGATGTAAAATATCCTTCTTTGCCTTCATCGTCGAAGATAATTCCAAAATCATCAGAGATGGTATTCAATGGGTATCCCATATTAGTAATGTCTCCAAATTGATCATCTCCTTTATCATCCATGTAGTAGATATCTATTCCACCTAAACCAACATGTCCGTTCGAACCAAAGTATAGTCTTTCGCTATTGCTATCGTAATATGGAAAAATTTCATTTCCTTCCGTATTAATTCTTGCTCCAAGGTTAATTGGTGGCCCCCAACTGCTACCATCCATGGTAGTCATGTATAAATCCATTCCTCCAAAACCACCAGGCATGTCAGATGAAAAATACATTTTTGTACCATCAGAAGTCAAGGTTGGATGGGCAACAGAATACTCATCAGAGTTAAAAGGTAAGCCTTCCAAATCTTTCCACTCATCACCATCGATAGTTGCAGAGAAAACTTTCAGACGGATAATACCATCATCATCTTTTCCTACTTTTCCATTCATGATATTATTTCGTGTGAAATAAATTTTAGATTGGTCTTTATTATAAGTTACTGCTGCGTCATGAAATTTAGAATTCAACCTTTTAGAATACTTCTCAGGTTTTTCATAAGTATATTCTGCAGGTTCTTTACCTTCTTTTTGTCTTTTCACTTGAAACAATTCGTTAAATGGATTACCTGTCCATTCAGTTGTCCGAACGATGGCAACACCTTTATCTCGCTCTGAAGCGAAAACTAAACCATCATCATAATATGCTGGAGAAAAATCATCCAAGTTAGAATTAAAATCAACATGTACGATCTCGTAAATCCCTGCGTTCTTAGTCCGCAACTCATCTTCGTAGTCACAAGCTTGTACTAAGTACTGCCCACGTTGATCTTCTGGAACTGCATCAACATAAGCTTGATACCATTCTTTGGCCAAATCGCATTTACCATTTCGTTGGAGCATTTGACCATAATATAATTTGTGGATTGGTTCTGCATCAGCAAGCTGAACCACTTGACCATACCAATACTCTGCATTTTCTGAATCATTAACTTTTCGATAAGCTTCCGCAATATTGATTTTAGCTTCAGGATTATCATCTTTATCAAGGATCTGATTGTACAATTCGATGGCACCCATGTAGTTGAGTTGTTCCATGTACATTCTCGCTCTTTTAACTTTTGAGAGTTGAGCAAATGCGCCGCTTGAAGCTATCATACAAAGCAACAAAGCTAAAATCACCTTCTGTTTTATCATGTTTCTAGTGTTTTAATCATCCCCGGTATATGGGAAAAACATTAATTTTTTTTTTTTGGAAAATTTCGTTTCGAATGGCTACCCACTCAATTCTATTGATTAAAGTCTAGTGGTTTTCTCTTTATAGTTTACGACACCTAATTCAAAAAGGTTTAGGTATCGATTATTAGACCTTGATTAAAAGTAACGCGGAGTTACAATTTGTTTTGTTTTATAATTGAACTCATATCCTAACATAATTTCAAATGAACCTCTTGCAGGATTTTGTAATTTTGTCAAAGAATAATCATAAGCAGCTCCAATTCTTAATCCATTTTGCAAATAATAAGCAGCCCACAAATCAATTGAGTCAAATGAACTAGTATCATTAAATGCTTCGATGGCTGTTCGGAAAGATGCTCCAATCCAAAGTGCTTCATAAAACAAAAATGATAGATCAACATCAATTTCAGTAGGTGCTCCAATTTCTTGAAAAGCTTCATCTTTATTGAATTGACTCAACAAGCCAACATTCTTAATCAACATCGAAGGTTTGAAAATAATCATATCTCCTTTGATCGGAATAGCTGCTCCTATCGAGCCAAAATAGTGTCGATATTGTCTTGCCCAAATATCAGTAGTCGCATTATCTCTTAAATCATACTCAATCAAGTGAGGACTTGAAAATCCTACATAAAAATTACGAGTGTAATAATATATTCCTGCTCCAAAATTCGGTAACCAATAACTTGGTTGCTGCTCCATAAATGCTTCATCGACTGTCGCATTTTGATTCGCCAAAGTTATTTTGGAAAAATCAGCTCGCCAATTTGTCACTCCTCCTTGGAGTCCAATTGCTAATTTTCCACGTCCACCATTTCCCATAGGAATCCGATAAGCATAGCTAAAATTAGCACCCATTTGTTGTGATGGTCCAATGACATCATTGTACGCACTAAATCCAACACCAACTCTCTTATTTCTAAGGGGAGTATGAATGGTAAAAGTTTGAGAAACCGGTGCGCCATCTATGCCCCACCATTGATTTCTGTAAAGTAACCCAATCGCCAAGTGATCTTTCGCACCTGCGTATGCTGGATTGTAGTGTAAACTGTTAAACATATACTTAGTAAACATCGGATCTTGCTGCGAAAATGCAGAATGTCCAAAAAAGCAAACAAAGCATAAGAGAGTAAATATTTTTCTCATTTCAAATGGGTATTTATTGTGTCTGACGTATTTTTTCCAAAGTCTAATTTACGTCACACATTTTAAAAACAAAAACTATGCTAGATTAAGATTATAATAATCTTATATCTTTGATCATTTGATAATCCGTTGATTATCAAATACTTAGGTGTATTTTTTTAACAAATAAAAAGATTAAATATATAGTTAAAAAATCATACCTATTTACATCTTTTATTGTCACAAAATTTTACTTCTGAATATACACGTAACCCGTGTAAGTTTTCCCCACACCGTCTTCGAATACGTAGAAGTAGGTACCATTCATCAAATTGGCTCCATTGAAAGTTCCTTCCCAATCATTTTGATAATTATTAGTTTTGAAAACTTGATTTCCCCAACGATTAAAAACGCTCAGCGTATTATTAGGATAAGTTTCCGCTCCTTGAATTTCAAAAAATTGATTTACATCATCTCCATTCGGAGAAAATCCGTTAGAAAAAACAAGTTCAGCTCCGATTATTGGTTCACATTCAAGCTCAACAGTTACTAAGGCTGTATCGCAACCATCGACGGTACATATCACATACATAAAACTATCTACCACATTACATTCGACCTCATTAGGCGTATAAATAATATTGCATTCGCTGGCAAAACTAACCGATCCGTATTGTGGATCCATTCCACCTGAAGTAGTAGGAAGAATATAAAAATTGGTCAAAATCTGATTATTTGGAATCACATCATTTAAACAAACATCTAAAGTTAATACATCTGTAAATAATCCTGATCCATTATCTTCTACTGCGGTCAATATCATCGGTTCTGTTTCTGTAATATTAGCAACCAAGATCGTCGTGTCACAGACTCCAAAGTTATCACAAAGAATAATACATGCTGTATCTTGACCTATTTGATCAGCAACTATTTCAGTACAATAAGTCAAAGTATCAACTGAAAAGATAGCTGAGCCTCCAGCATTTTCACAAATATTACTAATCAAAATTAGATTTCCTCCTAGTTGAGTTGAATCCAAACAAATTGACATTGTATCGCCTAGAACCATGTTTTGTATCAAGGTATCTGTACTTGGATTGGAAACACAAGCTACAATATAAGTGGTATCTACATTTCCTAAATCATCCATTACAAAAATACATGCTGTATCTTTTCCAATTTCAATCGCCGAATAATCAATACAATAAGTAAGTGGATCAATTGAAAACATTACATACTCACCTGATTGGTCTGGACAGTCATTAAAAATACTCATCACATTTCCAGGAAGGTCAGCTGTATCAATACATAGTTGCTCGGTGGTATTTGAATAAATCGTATCAAAAACCCACTCTGAACCAAAATCTCCAGGGTTTGCTTCCACCGTTACATAAATATAGGTGGTATCGCAAAATCCAAAATTATCACAAAAAACATAACAAGCTGTATCTTGACCTACACTTAAACCAGTAACTTGAACACATGCGTTTGCACCAATCAAGTTAAATTCTGCAGGTGATGAACCTGTACCTGGACAAAGAATTTGAGTTGTAGATGCTTGACCCAGCAACTCGCTATTATCAAAGCAATAGACCTGCATCGAGTCAACCATTAAGGTAAGATTCTCAACACTCGATTCTATACATAGCACATTCACAAAAAATGAATCAACACACAGCCCAGCGCTATTATCAATTACTTGAACCCAATGAGCTCCTACTGGAAAATTCAAAATAGTACCATTAAATGTACTTGAAGATCCAATCGGAATACCTGATGGCAAATTAATTGAGATCACCGTCACGTCCATGGGAAAATATTCCAAACTTGGGTTTCCACCAGTAATAGTTTGATTACCGGAATTTAAAACCCAACTCCCGGTAGGATCCCAAAGATTCATAGAATCAACTAAATCAGGAATATTAGCAAACATTCCTGAAAATATAGTTCCATCTACATCCCATGAATCCAACATGTATGGGCCAATATTTCCTTGACCAAATAATTGAGAATAATCGTAACTGGAATTAAATGATTCCATACATCCTGCAAATCCATTAGTGTACATATTGCCACCTTCAGAAAAAATAAGATCACCTATATCATCTAATGGTATATCAATACAGACATCTCCATTGGTAAGGCAATCTGAAATTTGGACGTAAAATGTGTCTTCTGTTACTAAATCGTTAACCATTGTGACAACTTCCATAGGAGTTGTGTTATTTCCTTTTTCCAAACTATTGGAAAAAAGAGAAACCGAGGACATTAACAATAAAATAGTGTGTAGAAAAATTCTTTTCATATTCCTGTATTTGGAAAAATTTCCTTTTAAAATCGACCTTTGGTTAATGAAAACTTGCTTATCGGTTGGAAAATTTCAGGCTTAAACATTATTTTTTTCGTCACTCAATTGGATGAGTATTTGTTCATTTTGCTCTGAAATAATTTTGTGAAAACTAACACAACTTAAAATATATTAATTCATCTGTCGGATTAGATTTTTTTTGATCTTTTCGTTTTATATTTGATATTTATGTAATATCTAAAACCATGCCAATGGACTTCACTTATTAATGCTTAATTGGATTTGAGATTTTCGGTCTTGAGTACTGAGAGTGATCTAGATAGCCCTAAATGTCATCTAAGTTAAGAACTTGAATATCGAATATCGAATGTCCTTCACTCAATGACATTAAGTTAGCCCTCCCTCTACAGATCCAAAATCAAAGCATGGTATTCACCATCATCTATTATAATTTAACCATCATCTAAAGTAGCGATCCATCAAATGAAAGAGGTAATAAATCCTTGCCGCCTTCAATCACATAAACCTTGCCTTTCTCTCCTTGTAATAAAATTCGCATTGGAGTATCATGTTTCATCTCTGTTTCAAAAATGACCTGCCGACAAGCTCCACAAGGAGCGACTGGATTTGAAATAACCTGAGTTGGACTTTTAGCGGTGATTGCCATTGCTAAAATTGGAACTTTGGGATAGACAGAATCAGCTGCAGAAATGGTTACTCGTTCTGCACAAAGACAAAGCGGATAAGAAGCATTCTCTTGATTACTACCTGACATCATTTTGCCATTCTTTAATAATATCGCAGCACCAACTTTAAAATTGGAATAGGGAGAATATGATTTTTTCAATGCCTGTTTAGCTTTTTTAACCAATTTCTGATCATCCAAGGATAATTCTTTTTCTGAAGCATAAACTTCAATTGTCGTTTTTAAAATGCGTTTTTTCATATAAGTATTTGAATATCAACAAGTTGTAAATGTATATTTTTTTTAATCAAAATTCAAACCAAGTAATGTAGTTTTCAGTTGGCAGTCAACAGTTAGCATCCTGCATCTTGCATACTATAAACTCACAGAATAAAAATATTGTTTTTTATTTGCAAACGATTAACTAGTTTCGCTGCATGAATTTCGAAATCACTAACGTACGAGCACTCCAAGGGTTTCAGATTTTGCGGCAAGGAGCTGCAATTCTGATTAGCATCCTGCTTGCCAAAAGTGTTTTGACAAGTGAGGAAATTGGAACCTTCGAAATGCTCACTTTCATCGGAACAACCGTTAGCTTTTTTTGGATAGCAGGACTGAATCAAGGCATCCTTCCGTTTTTTCCAAAATTAAATCCTAGCGATCAACGTCCATTTATTTTTAGTGCTTTTCTCCTTTTTTGTGGAATTTCGATTTTCGTAATTGTATTGTTATTTTTTTTAGAAAACCGCATTACTCAATTGCTCGTCGGTCAAGATTCACTTCCTTATTTTAAATGGTATGCAATTTATCTTCTCTTCTTCATGCCTAGTTTCTTAGTAGATTATATTTACTTAGTGAATAACCGCGCAAAGCAAATCTTGGGATTTGGAATCGTTATTTTTTCCCTTCAAATTTTAGTCGTCATCGTTCCTCTATTATTGGGAAAAGGACTTTTAGGAAGTATTCAAGGATTGGTTGGACTTGGGATTTTTCGATTTCTATGGCTGCTAAAAGTAGTATTTGAATTTGGAAAAATCGAATGGAAAAGTGAGCTGATGAGTAATTATTTAAAGCTCTCCATTCCCCTAATTTTGTATGCCTTGCTTTCAGGGTTTCCAACCGTTTTTGATAGTTGGGTCGTAGGATGGTTTTATGATGACAAGGCTACTTTTGCGATTTTTAGATATGGAGCGAGGGAACTACCTCTTACTATTGCTCTAGCCAATGCCCTCAGCATGGCTATGATTCCTGAACTTGCTAAAACTCATAACCTGCTTGACCAGTCCATTCGGACACCTTCTGTGCAGGCAGACAATACTTTTACAGCATTAAAAAAGAAAACGCTCAACTTATTTCATTGGCTATTTCCTCTCTCCATTATTTTTATGTTGACCAGTTCGTGGTGGTTTCCAAAAGTTTTCAATCCAGATTTTCTGGCTAGTGCTGATGTTTTTAATGTCTTTTTATTGGTGATCATCAGTCGTTTAATTTTTCCTCAAACTATCTTAATTGCTTTGGGAAAAACAAAAATGGTTCTCCTTATTTCAATTTTAGAAACCATCTTAAATATCATTTTAAGTGTAATCTTTGTTCAATATTTTGGCTTGGTGGGAATTGCTTTTGGAACTTTTCTAGCATATTTATTTGAAAAAGTAGCCATTGGGATTTATCTTTTTTTACAACATGATATTTCCTTTTCAAAATATACTCCAGTTGGGTGGTATTTATTTTATAGTCTCCTTTTAGTGTCTTCCTATTTTTTTACGTAAAAAAAATTTCTAGGTCGTAATACTAAAAGATCCTTGATATTAATTAAAACATCAAGGATCTTTTTTTTGTAAATATACTGTTACAAATAACTTATTTCAAAGCCTTCAACGCTAATCCAAAGACAGTATCTATGATTAAATTAAACAAAGAAGTTCGATAGGCATTTAATCTAATCAAAGCTAAACCTGAATTTTCTAGAGCATTCATCTTAGCTGAATCCACATTACTTTTTACCAAAAATTCAAAATCCATCGTTGTCAAATCTCCATTTTCTAATTGCCGTGTCCATCTTCTCAAATCTCGTTTCATGCTTTTAATCATTTTTTCCGCATCTTTTTTGGCATCTTTCTGATACTTACGTACAGTCATTTTTGTCAAATCATCCACATTGCTGGAAAGATCTTTCATGATTATTCTAAACCTCGGTAAGTCTAATTCACCTACTTTTATTTTCGAGGCAGCCTCAGAAGTTTTAGGTTTTGATTTGGGTTTCGTTGACGTCTTAGGCGCTGTTGAAGCCTTTGGCTTCGTGGCTGTTGCCTTAGGTTTTTTAGTAGAAGTTTTTGGCTTTGTTGTAGATGCAGGAGCTTCACTTGCAGCGGTAGCCATTTCTTTAGCTTGCGTCATCCAAGTACTTGGATCATGAGCATTAAACCTTGGCCCGGCATCATCTAATATTTTTTCAATAGTTGATTTTTTTGCCTTTGCCAAATCATTATAAGTCATGATTCCTCCTGCATTCAGCAGTTGTTGAATTTTTGGTCCGACACCAGTTATTTTAGTTAAATTATCTTTGTTTGAATTTCTTTTTGCCATGATGTTTTTTTTGGTTTTGTAAAAAAATAAAAGAAAATAGGTCAAAATTAATTTTACTTAATTTTACATTTTTGGTTTCTTTTTCTTTTTCTCGAGGTTAATAATTTTATCAAAATTTTTAGAAACTACGCCTGCTATTTCTTTAATAAATGGCGCATTAAGTTTCTCTTCATTTTCCCATCGATTAAAAAATCCTCCAAGCAAATTTCCTTCAGGATCAGATATAAGTTCTAACATTTGAACTGTCTTCATGTTCTTTTCTCCTTTTGCTCTTTCATATTCAATTTGATCATCCATCTTTGCTTTAAACTCATTGATTTGAGGAGCCATAGATGAGTAGCTTTTAGCACCTTTTTTCATAATCGAAACGGCATCAGTTTTCAAAATATTAAATGATTCTAAAGATTCTGAATCTTGAGCAACCATTCCTTTCGCAGGGTTACAACTCTGAAAAGATATACTAGTAGAAACTAAAGCAATAAAAAAGAAGTAAAAAAGACGTTGAGAAAATCTCAATTTTCCTAATAAGGGAGTGCTATTCATAATATTGATTTTTTGATTGAAATAATAAAATTGATAATATGTAAATGTAATTAAAACTAATCAGTTTCCAAAGATTATTTTTTGAGTTTTCATTTCTGACTTTAGCTACTTGCAAGTGCAGCATCTCGCATAGCTTGGGACTTTTCCTCCCCTAAATATCGATCAATAATATCATGAATTAAATATAATAAAGGTGTCAATAAAACGGCTACTACAAACTTAAAAATATAATTTACGGTTCCTATCGCAAGCACTAAAACTAAACTCCAATTTGCTCCAATATAAAATGCGATGAGCAATACCACAAAGCTGTCAATAAATTGAGAGACCAAGGTTGAACCTGTCGCTCGCAACCATAAATATTTTTCTGAGGTCTTCTCTTTTATTTTATGAAATACATAAACATCAACAATTTGCCCAACTAAAAAAGCAACAAGTGAACCTACAATAATCCACAATCCTTGTCCAAATACAATCCTAAATGCATAATCATAATCTCCCACTTTGGTCAATACTTCTTGCTTTTGCAATTCACTCAAGTCAGGCGCGACATGCGACAATGGCCAAAATCCTGCAGGCTCCAAGCCTATGGCAAAATAAACCATCACGAAGGCATACGCAATCAATCCAACCGCTAAATAGGACAACATTCTAACCCCTTGCATTCCAAAATATTCATTAATAATATCAGTCATAATAAACACAATCGGCCACAGCAAAGTCCCCGCAGTCAATGAAAATGCTAAGTTTTTTTCTCCAAAAAATTCCATACTGAATGGTTCATAGCCAAATGTTTTTTCCAAGGAAAAAATCTTAACACCGATGAATTCAGCGATAATTGCATTAGCTACAAAAAAACCACCTAGAATTATAAATAGTCGTGTACCTTTATCAGATAAAATATTTTTCATTTTTTTTATTTTCAACTTTCGTTTTGATCTTTTAATACGTCTTTAGAATTGAAACCCACAAAATTACAATTTTCAAATATAAAAACTTTAAGCACGTTCGCCTATTAATCTAAGTTTCTGCAAACTAAAACTTTATGAATAACTCATTTTTTTTTAAACTAAAACTACTTTCCGTTTGCTTTTGTTTTGTTTCTATAACAATATATTCACAAAATTTTGATACTCAACTCAATCTACAAGATTCTACTCAAATTCATGTGATATTTTTAAAAAATGGAAAAAAAATAAAAGGTAGAATTCTCGAAATTCAAAACGAAAAGGTCTTTTTTGAAAAGAAAAAAAAGAAAGAAAGTATCACACTTTCGCTTTCTGAAATTCAAGAGATCAAAGTAGTTGGCAATCTAAGTTGGAATCAAAAAAAATATGCTACTCCTTTTCAAAACAACCATTTTCTTTTTTATAAAAATACTGGATTTAGTCTGAAGCAAGGTGAACGAAGTTATCGGACTTTTATGGGAGCATCGATGTTATGGGATAGAGGGATAACCGATGGTTTTTCAATTGGATTAGCCTACAGCTTTCCGCTATTTTTACATGCTAATGTTAAATTTTCAACTCCTAACTCTGACGAAGGAGCTTCATCTTTTAAGTCAACACTAAGCGCTATTCCATTACCCATTGATGGTGGAGTATTTTATATTCTTGAAAACTCCATTACTCACTCCTTTGGAACGCCTGATCGATTTTTCAACATCTCGGCAACTAATTTTTTTATTCCCAGAGAGAGAAATTTCTTTTTTGACTACCTTCCCAAGGTTT
>CAYGRM010000094.1:15859-18930 GCA_964352225.1 uncultured Saprospiraceae bacterium
AATCCGAATGAATGAAAATTGGCAATTCGTTATCGAGAACCATACTAATTTTAACTCAAAATTTTTCGTTGCAAGATTGCTTCCTTCCTTTGGTTTTAATTATGCAGCTTCTAAATTTAATCTTGGTTTTGGTTTCTACTCACCTAATAGTTTAGGATTTAATCTATATCCGATTATTGAAATTAATGAGGATAGCCCCGTCGTCTTCAGCCCACAAACTTTAAGTCGTCTTCCTTTTTTCACCTTTTCCAAAACCTTTTAGAGTCAGCTATGAAACTATTTTATAACAATATATTTACAATCTTACTTTTTAGTTTATCCACTCAGCTTTTAAGCGCACAAGTTTTTATAGGAGATTTTAATTTTAAAGATGAAAATCAGACTCATCTCCTCATTTTAAATAATGGAACAAAAAAATATGGGAAAATTATTTCTATCGAAAATACCCAACTGATTTTTTTGGAAAAAGAAAAAACAGCATCTGTGATTTTGGAACTTTCACAGTTAGATAAAATTATAGTTGATCAAGATGAACTTGACATGACTATTCCTGAAAATCAAAAGATTGTCCAAGATGATGAGCAGCTCAAGCATCAATTCGAACCCCAATTTGTCAAAGGAAATAATCGGTTATTTTATGCTGAAACTGGTCTTACATTATATAAGAGAGAGCAGGAATTTACTTCAATCTTAGGAGTCATTCACACTTATGATTATGGATTAAGTGATGCGGTAACCGTTGGCTTTGGGTTTACGAACTTTGGGCATATCATTCTTCATACTAAATTCAACTATATCCATGGTTATGATGATTCGATATTTAGAGCAGGTTTTGATATCAAAGCTGTAGGAAAGCCGGCACGAATTTTTAATCAATTCGAAAATCGAGAAATGTTAGGTTGGACAGGTTTTGTCAATTTTGCTGGTTATTTCTCTTATGGAACGCAAGATCGAAATATGCATATAGCATTGAATATTGCACCTGTTTTTGAGCCACTAGATTTTTTTGATGAAATCTTAGTAAAGATTAGTTTTGGAGGAACCGTTCGTGTAGCTCGTCATTGGAAAGTTATATATGAAAATTCCTTTGGCATTTTCGATAATAATAATGAAGTCTTCGGTTTGTTTTCAGGTTTTGGAGCAAGTTGGTTTAATCATCGGAATGTGGTAAAATTCGGGATTCAATCCTCTTCCAATTTTGGTATTTTTAATTTCCCCATTGAAGAGTTTAATCAAAACAGTTTACTGCCCTTTGTTTCCTACTCCAGATATTTTTAATTTGTTCCATTTCAGAAATTGGAAAAATAAAGCAAAAGACATTGAACGATTACATATCTTTGCGGTTCTATTTTCAGAAAATAAAAATTGTTTATTCTAAACAGTTTTGAATGTAACATTTAATAATCTAACCAATTCAAGGTTTTCAACACATTCAAAATTCATCATTCAGAATTAAGTCAAGCGTAATGGCAAAAATTTCAATTAATATAAAAGAAGGGAAAGTCGATAAAGTTAGTGATATCATTGTCGGGATTGATTTGGGTACGACCAATAGTTTGGTAGCCTACATCAAAGACGGAAAAGCAAAAGCGGTAAAAGGAAGTGGTGGCAAAAGTACGCTCGTTCCATCTATCGTTCACTTTGGAAAAGACCAAGAAATTATCGTTGGGGAAGAAGCTAGAGAAAAACTGATCAGCGATCCAGCTAATACCATTTATTCTGTCAAAAGATTAATGGGGAAGTCATATGATGATGTCGAAAATTTTGAACAATATTTCGGTTACAAAATCATAGATGAAGATACCGAGAGTTTAGTGAAGGTTCGTGTCAATGATAAATTTTATACTCCCATCGAACTAAGTGCGGAGATTCTAAAAGCACTAAAACATCGTATCGAAAAAGATCTTGGTGAAAAAATAAATAAAGCAGTCATTACGGTTCCTGCTTATTTTAATGATTCTCAACGACAGGCGACTCGAGATGCTGGAAAATTAGCAGGACTTGACGTTTTAAGAATTGTAAATGAACCTACCGCTGCAAGTTTAGCTTATGGAATTGGACTTGATCCAGAAGAAACTCGAACGATTGCCGTTTATGATTTGGGTGGAGGAACTTTCGATATTTCTATTTTGCAAATCCAAAATGGCATCTTCGAAGTATTGTCTACCAATGGTGATACTTTTTTGGGTGGAGATGATTTTGATCGGGCGATTATTGATTTTTGGGTAAAAGAAAACAACCTCGATCCTACCCGCTTAAATCAAAATAAAGAACTGGCTCAAGCTATTAGATTGGAAGCAGAACATGCTAAAAAATCATTGACTGACTCAGAGGATTTTTCGAGTTCAGTTGAAGATTTACAATTAAACATAACTAAAACTCAGTTTGAAAAATTAACTCAACCACTCGTCCAACGAACATTAGATTGCTGCAAAAGTGCGCTCGCAGATGCAGAACTTTCCGTTGACAACATAGATCATATTGTCATGGTTGGTGGTTCGACTAGAGTGCCACAAGTGCAAAATTCTGTGGCTAACTTTTTCGGAAAAACACTTTTTAATGAGTTAAATCCTGATGAAGTAGTTGCCTTAGGTGCAGCAATTCAAGCAGATATTTTAGCAGGAAATCAAAAGGATATTTTATTGCTAGATGTCACCCCTTTATCTCTAGGAATCGAAACGGTAGGTGGATTGATGGATACTATTATTCCAAGAAATTCCAAAGTACCAAACAAAGCGGGTAGACAATATACGACTTCTATTGATGGGCAAAAAAACCTTAAAGTTGCCGTTTATCAAGGAGAAAGAGATTTAGTCAATGACAATCGAAAGCTCGGAGAATTTATCCTAAAAGGTATTCCTCCCATGCCTGCTGGATTACCGAAAATTGAAATTCAATTTATTCTCAACGCTGATGGAATCTTAAAAGTGAAAGCCAAAGAGCTTCGTTCAAATGTAGAAACCGAAATCGAAATCAAATCTCAATATGGTTTATCGGAAGAAGAAATGGCAAAAATGCTCATCGACTCTATCCAAAATGCGGAGGCAGATATGAAAGTTAGAGGATTGCTA
>CAYGRM010000095.1:0-4150 GCA_964352225.1 uncultured Saprospiraceae bacterium
TAAACTTTTTTTGGTTAAAATAAGGCCTCATACTTTTCGATACCTTCAGATTTTGCAAAAAGCAAAAGCTTCTCAGTCAAAGTTGTTTTCCCGGCATCCGGGTGACTGATGATGGCAAAGGTTCGTCTTCTATTTATTTCTTCTACAAAACTCATCGCTCGAATTTCTGTTAGAATTTACTATCTAAATGAGGAGAGTAAATCCGTTTTTTGATTTAAAAATTTAAAGCCGCAAAAGTACAACTTTTTACCCCCAGCCCCTAAAGGGGAGCCTTTTTTCTTTGCCTTTCGGCAAGGAAAAAAGTTAAGTATAATTTGTTTGACGATTACTATTTGTTACTCCTTGAAAAAAAGCATAAAAAATGCACTTTGGAACCTAAATTCCAAGGTGCATTTTTGATCGAGAACAAATTCTATTAACTTTTTTGATAGCCGAAGGCATAATCAAAAAAGGCTCCCCTTTAGGGGCTGGGGGTTTAATTCAAATGCTTCCTAATCTGCTTCAACATCACATCTGGTGGTATTTCTTTGTTCAAATAAGTTTTCATTACCCCAATCAAATCCTCTGTCAATTTTTCATTAAAACCTAAGCGAAAACTCGCTTCGTAAATCAACTTTTCTTCGCCTTTTTCAATGCGTCCATCCACGCGCATCATGAATAAAAGATAGTATAAAATGGTCATTCGCTCGCGTTCATCAAGGGGAGATTTTAAGGGATAGGCTTCAGGATTTTCAAGAACTTCGTCAATCGAAAAAGAATCGACACCCATACTGTTAGCAATATCTCTCAAATACAATTTTTCAATATTAGAAACGGAATGATCAGATTTAGCTAATTTAAAAAGTAAAGCGATGATGGATTTTCTTTGTTCGATATCGTATTCTTCAAACATGTTTATTTGATTTTATTAAAACTGAGTCTAAAAATAATAATTATTTTTGCTCGAACCTAAATTATTACATTTTGAAAAAAACGCACGTAAAAATTTGCTGTATCAGTAGTATCGAAGAGGCGCAAATGGCAATCGATGCAGGAGCTTCAGCTTTGGGGCTAGTCGGGCCAATGCCAAGTGGTCCAGGAATTATTTCTAATGAAATGATTGCAAAGATTGCCAAAACGGTTGCAGACCAAGCTGTAGAAACATTTTTACTCACGAGTGAAACGACTGTTGATGGAATTTATAATCAGTATCAAAAAGTCAAAACAACGACCATCCAACTTGTAGATGAAATTGAGAAAAATGGTCATGCTCGACTCAAAGAACTCTTGCCAGAAGTCAAGTTAGTTCAAGTGTTGCATGTGTTGGATGAAAAAATAATTGGAGAAGCAGAGCGATTAATGTATGAAGTTGATGCGCTACTTTTAGACTCGGGTAATCCTAATTTGAGAATAAAAACACTAGGTGGGACAGGAAATACACATAATTGGGAAATAAGTAAAAGGATTGTTACAAATTCTAAAATTCCAGTTTGGTTGGCAGGTGGCTTAAAACCTGAAAATGTCCAAGAGGCTATTAAAACAGTTCAACCTTACGGATTGGATTTGTGTAGTGGAGTTCGAATGAATGGAAACTTAAATAAAGATAAGATGTTATCCTTTTTTGCTAATGTCCAAGATAGACGCAACTAAATTATTTTAATTGACGTCTAACCTAATATTAAGAAATATTTGATACCCTAAAAAAAACATATAACCTAATTCAAAATGATCGCATTAGGATTTACCAACGTTGTCTTTTTTTCCTATGTCCTGTATTTAATTTTTGAAAGAAAAAGAGAAGTTTATAAAAGCAAATTGTTTTGGCTATTGTTGCTGGGATTATTTGTCTCACTTTATATTACTTCCTTGTTTCTTTTTGAAGAGAATAATGCGCCAATAATCATTGGATTGTGAAGTACTGTACTTCGAAGCAATTATTTTCCGAAGCGGGAGCTTCGGAGTACCTTATCTCAAAAAAAATCCAAACTTAAACGGATCATCTGGATCAATCAAAAATTCATGCTGCCCCGTGATGTGAGCAGTTCCTTCCACTTGCGGAATCACCGCATCAAAATCTCCATACTTTTCTTCTCGAATCACCGAACCTTTAAACACACTTCCAGTAATGCTTTCGATGGTCATCGTTTCTCCAATGTTGATTTCATTACGCCTAAAGTGAATTGACATTCTTCCAGAAACACCCGAACCTGTCGGACAACGATCAACTTCCCCCTCAGCAAAAATGCAAACATTTCGACTATCTAAACCCTCCGAAACTGGATTGCCAATAAAAATAGTTCCGTAGAGAAAACTCAGGTCAACTTCAAATGGGTGTTTTATTTGGGTATTAGTTTTCATTACTGCTCGTTTGACATCCATGCCTTTTTGCATGAGTAGACTATAATTTTCAGGAATGAGTGGAATACCTAATTTATTAGAGTCAACGTATGCATAAAAAGCTCCTCCGTAAGCCAAGTCATATTCCACTTTTCCCAAACCTGCTACTTCTACTTTTTGATCTAGGGCAACGACAAATGAAGGAACACAATGAAAATAAACACTTTCTACTTTACCATTTTTCACTTTTACAAAAGAATCTATTCGACCACAAGGAGCATCAATTTTAAGATGAGTTTCTGGGGAAGTAACATCTACCCAGTTCATTTCTACTGCTAGCGTTGAAATTGCAATAATCGCATGGCCACACATCGTACTATAACCTTCATTATGCAAAAATAAAATTCCAAAATCGCCATCTTCATCATTAGGAGGGAGTAAAATACAGCCATACATATCAGCATGACCACGAGGTTCATGCATTAAAGCTAGTCTTAAATAGTCATAATTGTTCTTGATAAAGTTGCGATATTCGAGTACAGAACTACCTTCCAACTTGGGAAAACCGTCCACAATGACCCGCAAAGGTTCGCCTCCGGTGTGCATATCAATCGTCTTTATTTTGAGCCAATGCTCTGGAGGTTCGAAAGTATGGCTTGTTTTTAATTTATCTAAAAAAGAAGGCATGGATGAAAATCTTTGATGTTAAATAAAAAATGTTTTTCTTTGCACTTTCAAAGATAATTTTCCAAACTTAAAAAAATAAGAGAATGTCAGGTCATATCGAAAATGCTGGAAAAAAAGGATACTGTATGTTGTATTTTTTCATCGGTTTCTTCCTTTTTATCGCTCTTTGGGCTTCTGTATATTATGCGAATTTCCAACTTGAATTCCCATATCCAAACTAAAATTTAACTGAAATAGATAATTTTATCTATCTATTTTTTAAAATAATAAACCCGCTCTTTTTATAGAAAAAGGAGCGGGTTCGTTGTTTTGTAGATGTTCAAGATTAATGTATGACTACAAAGGGGAAGGTTCTTCCATTAAACCGCTCACTATCAATTTTGATGAAATGCGCCCCACTTTCTAATTGTTTAGTTGAGATTTCAAACGTTTTTTCAGCTACCTCGTCAACTGTTTTTTTCAAAACTAAAATTCCTTCCGAAGTATAAATGGAGATATCTAGTTTTTTCCCAACAAAAAACTCACTTTGGATAGTAATAAAACTATCTGCTGGATTTGGATAAAAAAGTAAATCATTCAGATTTGGTTTCTGAATCGAGTTAGGATTCTCGTCGCAACCGATCACTTCTAATTCAGTCATCGTGATTGCGCCAGCATTTTTTAGTTGGAGGCGAACATATTGACCAGTCCGATCAATATTAATTTGGGTTGGCGAGCCAGCGATATCTTCAATGAAATAACTAGAGATAAAATTTTGAATTAAAACGGTGCTTAATTTTTCTGAAATAAAAGGTTCATCAGAGACAAGGATATAAAATTCTTTTAAGTTTTCATTACAGCAATCTGTTCGATTCCAAATATTAATTTTTTCAATATTAGCAATACTACCCAAGTCAACTTCCCAAAATGCATTTTCTTTCCAATCGGTATTCGTAACTGAATTTTCAGCAAAAAAATCTCCATTGAGATTTCCGTCTACCGCTCGATAAGAAGTTGCACCGAGTTGAGTTCCAGATTGTTTGGTCGTTCGCTTCAAGGCTAGATTTGTTGGATTTGCACAAATCAAATTTGGTAACTCTTTGATTTCAAAAGTTTGTGTCACATTTGCCGCAGGCGCAAAAAGAGTATTTCCATTTTGCGAAGCTTG
>CAYGRM010000095.1:4250-17549 GCA_964352225.1 uncultured Saprospiraceae bacterium
GTCACATTTGCCGCAGGCGCAAAAAGAGTATTTCCATTTTGCGAAGCTTGAATAATCACAGTTCCGGTGTTTCCATTCAGCGCAATGGTATTTCCGTTAATAACAGCTGGCCCTGCAATGATTTGAAATGAAACAGGCAAACTAGAACTCGCAGTTGCATTGAGAGAAAATGGAGGATTTGTATTTAGTTGATTTGGGATAGAACTGAAGTTGATAATTTGAGATTGTAAATTTGTAGAACCTCCGTCGGTAACGGTAATTTCAATTTCATCAAATAAGGTATAATATTTATTTTCCGCTAAATTATTGGAATAATCAGTTGCTGAAAATTGTAATGTATAAATTCCTGGTTCGGAAAAAACGGCGCTAGTATTATAATTATTTTCATTAGAAAACACCACATCGCCTGAGCCATCTATTTTTTTCCAAATCAAATCAACAGTAGGATTGATCGTCGAATTATACTTTACGGTTCCCGATAAATCAGTAGACTCTGTAACCTCCATCGAAAAATTTGCTCCCGCATCAATCAAATAACCTGTAGTGAAAACAGGAAATGGAAATGGCGCATCCAAAACTCCAGGAACAAATCGACGCATAAAATCAAGTCGTCCATTCCAATAATCGAAAGGATGAGCGTGTCCGAGATTCAAAGAATGAGTTAAATGTTTTTGCCCATGCAAGGCATTAAAAATAGTAAAGGAAGTCGCCGCCGGAGTCACCAAATCCTCATAACTAATTAATGTCCAAGAGATACCTTTGAAACGTCGAGCAAAATAAATTGCATCATAATATTTTGCAGCGTTTGCAACTAATGTTTCGTGAGCAGCAGTTCCAACACTTTCGATAGATTGATTTATGTAGTTGGGAAAACCACCTGCGCGATTATTTTGTAAACCTAAGTTTTGTCCTAAAATTGGATTACTCATAATTAAAAAATTCACTCGATCATCAATTCCAGCTACTAAAGTTGATAGTCCAGCACCTTGACTCACGCCGGTGACGATTATATTTTCGCCATCAAATTCTGGTCTAGAAAAAATATAATCAATACATCGAACACCAGCCATGACTGCTTGCTTATAATAAAAGTCATCAGGATCAGAAATGTCATTAGGTAGGTAGGCCATCGAATCAACGACATCAGGTTCATCATTATGAATGGTGATGGTCAATGAAATTACATTTCCTTTTTCCGCCAAATCATGCTCTGGTAAAGCAAGGTTCGCAGCATTCCCAAAAGATGGAAAAGTGATCATCGCAGGGAATGAGCCAACTCCATTTGGAATACTTAAGTAACCATAAATTCTTCGATTATTAATATTGGCGAGATTGACTCGATAAGTAGTAGAATAATCATTATTTGCGTAAAGTGTAAGCTGTGGATCAATCGGAATATTTGCTAAATTAGTTTTTTGCATATTCCAAAAATCATCAAAATCAGATGGTTCCTCCGCAAATGCTGTAATCTCAAATGGCGAAAAAGCTGCTGCTGCAATCGCTGTATTGGCACCTTGATTTACCTCGCATAAAATTATTCCCGCTTCATTAACGGAATGAGCAAGAAGAATGACTTCACCTGCTATAATATCGACAGTTCCCGTAGCAATGGGAGAAGCATAATTATCATATTTTAAAATATAATTAATGATCCCTGAAGCATCAGAAGTAATCTTAAATACGGCAGTATCACCACTTTCGTAGTGAGCATCTGCTTGCTCAACAGTTACGTTTAATTGGGAGAAAAGTATGTTTGATGAAAAAAGTAAGAGTATTGTTATAAAAACACTATTGCATCTATCAGGTCGATAAAAAGTCCACATTACAATCATTTTAATGTTGGGAAAAAATAGATAAAAAGCTTGATTCTTTTCTATCGTGTAAAAGCAGTTTTTGGAGAAATAGTTTTAGAAAGGAAATTTTATTTTCTCAAGTTTGATTTTATAAAAATAACAAAAAATATGTTAATAAAGTAAAATAGAATAAAAGGAGTTGGAGTAGATCGCTTCGCTGACAGAGAACAGATCAGCCGCTACGCTCCTTGACAGAGGACAGACTGACGAGAGCTATTTGAATATGGCACAAAATCACCTTCGTCAGTCTGTCCTCTGTCCGTAAGCGTAGCGCACGAGCTGTCTCCTGTCAGCGAATCGGTCTTTTTCCCACCAGAAAAATGTCAGTTAAATTTATTTCACAATGACAAAAAGTCTTTGTTTTTTTACGTTTAGGACATTATTTCAGATTTATGTAGATTTTTTTGCATTGGTCATGGATTTGATGTTTAATTTGTGGATACTTATTAAGACTCTTAGAGTCTATTTTAAAAAATAAAAGACAGTAAAAAAATATATAAAATGACGTACGATAATTTCACTATAAAATCCCAAGAGTGTATCCTCAAAGCTCAACAAATAGCCGGAGGGCATGACCAACAAATGGTCGATACGCCACACCTCATCAAAGGTATTTTGATGACGGACGAAAACGTTCCAAAATTTTTATTGCAAAAAATGGGTGTGAACGTTCCGACTCTTCAAATGCGATTGGATGAGATGATCAAAACTTATCCAAAAGTAGAAGGTGGAGACAAACAATATCTGACTAACGACGCGAATAAAGCATTGAGTAGAGCAAAAAAGATGTTGAAAGAATTTGGTGACGAATTTATTTCGATAGAATTGATTTTGCTAGCCTTGATGCAAGGAAAAGATAAAGGGGGGACTCTACTTAAAGAACTGGGAGCAACTGAAAAAGAAATGAAAGCTGCCATCGAGGAATTACGAAAAGGAAGAAAAGTAACTGATCAAAATACCGACACTCAATATAATGCACTAGCAAAATTTGCCATCAATTTAAATGAGCGAGCAGAGAGCGGAAAACTTGATCCTATCGTTGGACGTGATGAAGAAATCAGAAGAGTGCTGCACATTCTTTCTCGAAGAAAAAAGAACAACCCGATATTGATTGGAGAAGCAGGAGTTGGTAAAACAGCTATTGTCGAAGGGATTGCTTGGCGAATTGTAAACCATGATGTTCCTGAAAATTTACAATCTAAAAAACTGTTCGTTTTGGATATCGCAGCCTTGATTGCTGGCGCAAAATTCAAAGGAGAGTTTGAAGAAAGGTTGAAAGGTGTAATTAAGGAAGTGACGGATTCTGAGGGAGAAATAATTTTATTTATCGATGAGATTCACACCTTGATTGGAGCAGGTGGTGGAGGTGGCGCAATGGATGCTGCTAATATTTTAAAACCTGCTTTGGCTCGTGGAGATTTGCGAACCATTGGCGCAACTACTTTGGATGAATATCAAAAATATTTTGAAAAAGACAAAGCCTTAGTTCGTCGTTTCCAAACCGTTTTGATTGGGGAGCCAAGTGTGGAAGATACTATTTCGATTCTTCGAGGATTGCAAGAGCGATATGAAGTGTATCACAAAATTGAAATTTTGGATGAAGCATTAATTGCAGCAGCAGAGTTATCTCATAGATATATTGCTGACCGAAGTTTGCCTGACAAAGCGATTGATTTAATTGATGAAGCAGCGGCGAAATTACGGTTGGAGTTGGATTCCAAGCCTGATGAAATTGACGAACAAGAGAGAAAAGTTCGCCAATTGGAAATCGAGCGAGAAGCAATTAAACGAGAAGGTCTCAAAAGAAAACTCGAAAATATCAACAAGCAAATTTCTGATGAAAAAGAAAAATTACAAGATATCACCGCTGCTTGGCAAAATGAAAAAGAAATCGTTGATACCATTCAAGGCATCAAAAAAACGATTGAAGAATTAGAGCAACAAGCTGCTAAGGCAGAACGAGAGAGTGATTTCGAAACGGTAGCAAAAATCCGTTACGGGCAAATCAAAGAGAAAGAAGTCATGCTAAAAGTAGCAGAAGAGAAGTTGGATAAATTGCCTGATGAAAACAGATTTACGAACGAAGAAGTGAATGCTAACGACATCGCAGAAGTAGTAGCCCGATGGACTGGAATTCCAGTTTCCAAAATGTTACAGAGTGAGAAGGATAAATTGCTTAACCTAGAAGCAGAGATTGGTCAACGCTTGATCGGTCAGAAAGAAGCAGTCGTTGCGGTGAGTGATGCAGTACGTCGAAGTCGTTCAGGATTGCAAGATGCGAATCGTCCGATTGGTTCATTTATTTTCCTTGGGCCAACAGGTGTTGGGAAAACGGAGTTAGCAAAGTCATTGGCAGAAGTTTTATTTGACGATGACAAAGCGATTACTCGAATTGATATGAGTGAGTACCAAGAGCGTCACTCGGTGAGTCGATTAGTTGGTGCGCCTCCAGGATATGTTGGGTATGATGAAGGAGGACAATTGACGGAAGCAGTTCGAAGAAAACCATACTCCATTATTCTTTTGGATGAGATCGAAAAAGCGCATCCCGATACGTTTAATATTTTATTACAAGTTTTGGATGATGGTCGATTGACAGATAGTCGAGGTCGAGTAGCTAATTTTACGAACACAATTATCATCATGACTTCGAATATGGGAGCGGAAGTCATTTTGGAAAATTTTGAAGACTTAGCATCTGTGGGAGAAAAACATCGAGCGGATATTTTGGAGACAACGAAGCTGGAAGTGTTCGAAGCATTGAAAGAAAATTTACGTCCAGAATTCTTGAATCGGATTGATGATAAAATTATGTTTTTGCCATTGACAAAAGATGAGATCAAACAAATCTTAGAATTGTTATTGAAAAAAACTCGGAAGATGTTGGCGAAACAAGGAATGGAATTGGAGTTGAGCGATAGCGCAAAAGACCTCTTGGCGGACTTAGGTTACGATCCACAGTTTGGAGCACGACCATTGAAAAGAGTTTTGCAAAAAGAAGTATTAAACGAATTATCTAAGTATGTTTTGTCAGGTGAGTTTGATGGAGGTGATACGATTTATGTGGACACAGATGCAAAAGGTTTGACATTTGGGAATAAACCTTCTATGACTTCTGCGAAACCAAAATCAAATGGTGCTGCAGAACCTGCAGCAGGAAAAGATGCTAAAGCGAAGCAGTTGGAGGATTTGAAAAAAGCGACGAAGGACGTGGAAGATGCGGTGAAGAAAGCGAAAAAGGAAGGAGGAGATACTGATGCGAAAGATAATTAAGATGTCCTGATTTTAATTGAGGCATTGATATTAAAGCATATTTAAAGCTGTTAGCCGATAAAAGGTTAGCAGCTTTTTTTGTATCGAAATATTTAATGGTTAAATTGTATCTAAAATTAAGACAAAAAATAATCGTGAAAAATATTAAAACATATCAAAAAGTAGTTCCCAATAATGAGTCCATTTCTTTTGAAATAAAAAGAATGGAATCTATTTATGAAAAAACAAAAGGACTACCAGATGAACCTCATCGACATGATTACTACATCGTTTTAATTGTCCAAAAAGCAAAAGGAAAACACATCATTGACTTTAATGAATTTGAACTGACAGGTAATCAAATCTATTTTGTCAGTCCAGGGCAAGTCCACCAAATCTTGGAAGAGGAAAAATCTTACGGCTACGCCATCACTTTTTCCGAACAATTTTTAATGCATCATTACATCCAAGCTTCTTTTGTTAATAACCTTTATCTTTTTCAAGAAAATGGTTTTTCTCCACCACTTAATATTGATGATGAAGCTTTAAAGCAAGCTGTTTTTTTTGCACAACAAATGTTGGAAAGAAAAAATGGAGAAGGAAAATTTCAATACCAAGCATTGGGAGCCTGGCTAAAATTATTATTGATTCTTGCTCAAGAGTCTTGCGACTTATTTCCAAATAATAATACTCAAATTATTCAAGCTGGAAAAATACTACTCAAAGATTTTAAAGAATTACTCAATCAAAATTATAGCAAATGGCACAAGGTGGCAGACTATGCAGCAGCTTTAAATATTACTTCAGACTATCTCAATAGTTCGGTGAAAAACCTGACTGGGACAAATGTCAAAGTACATATTCAAAATAGAATTTTGCTAGCAGCTAAAAGAATGCTTTTGTTTTCTGAACTGACGAATAAAGAAATTGCTTACGAACTTGGATTTAGCGAACCAGCAAATTTCAGTCAATTTTTCAAAAAACATACAAATACTTCCCCTTCAGCTTTTAAGAAGCTTTATTGATAAATATCCTTCAAATTATTTGATATCTGATTTTCATAAGTTTTACTCCAATTTTCATATTCCAATCGATAGTTATTGAACTTAACTTTATGTCATTAATTAATCAGTAAAGTTTGATACAATGGATCGTAAAAATTTTTTAAAAAAGTCACTACTTGGAGCTGCAGGTTTAGCTGCTGGATCTAATTCTTTACAGGCCAAAAAAGCTGAACCTTCTAATTCCACTTATGATAAGTTAATGGATCAAGTTGGATTCAATCATTTACCAAATAAAGAAGTTAAAACAATGAAATCAGTATTGCATAAAGCATCCACAAGAGGGAATGCGAATCACGGTTGGTTGAACAGTAACCATACTTTTAGTTTTGCTAATTATCACAATCCAGAGCGAATGAACTTTGGAGTATTACGAGTTTTAAATGACGATGTAGTTGCTCCTGCGAAAGGATTCGGAAGACATCCTCATGATAATATGGAAATCATTTCTATTCCATTAGAAGGAGATTTGGAGCATAAAGATAGCATGGGAAATACCACGGTAATTAAACAAGGAGATGTTCAGGTGATGAGTGCAGGAACGGGAGTTTTCCATAGTGAGTACAATAAGAATAGAGATCAAGAGGTGAAGTTTTTACAAATTTGGATTTTCCCCAACAAGCGAAATGTGACGCCTCGATATGATCAAATTAAGATCGATGAGAAGAAAACTAAAAATCAATTGCACCAAATCTTGTCGCCAAGTGCAGATGACGAAGGAGTTTGGATCAATCAAAATGCTTGGTTTCACATGGGAGATTTGGAAAAAGGGAAAAAGACAAATTATGAAATCAAGTCAAAAGGAAACGGTGTCTATGTTTTCGTTTTAGACGGTGATGTGACCGTAGAGGGGCAGTCTTTGAATAAGAGAGATGGGTTTGGAATTTGGGATACTAACCAGATCAATATTGTAGCAGATGATCAAGCTAAGGTGCTTTTGATGGAAGTGCCGATGAGTGTGTAATTTCTTACTCGAAATAAAATAAATAAACCCTAACTTTCAACTTGAAGGTTAGGGTTTATTTTATGGAACAAAAAAAGTTTTACTTCAGGCACAAATGCAACTAAATTTCTTTTCCAATATTAAATGTTAGCAACATGCCCTTTTATTGCAAATGCTCCTTTAAAAAATCTAGAGCCATTGTATTCGCTTCTTGCGCAGCAGTTTCCACATATCCAGGATTACTTGGATTAGCAAAAGCATGATCTGCATCAAATTGTTTAAAAGTAAAATTCTTACCTGTCGCCTTTGCTAGTGCATCAAATTTATTTACAACTTCTGGAGTGATCCAACCATCTTTTTCTGCAAAAATACCGAGTACATCAGCTTCTAATGGCATCAATTCTTTCGCACTTTCCACAGGCATTCCATAGTACATAACACAACCTGCTCCTTGTTCTCCAAGCATGATCGAAGTCTTTAAAGACCAGCCTCCTCCAAAGCACCAACCAATAGTTGCTACTTTTGCATCTTTACCCACAGAAGCCATAGCTCCTTCAATAATAGCTTTTGCCCGCTCTGTAGAAACGGCATTCATGAATTCGCCTGCTTGCTTCGGATCAGTCGCCACTTTTCCATCGTAAAGGTCTAAAGCCATTACCGTAGTATTCGGCAAAGCATCGCGTAATCGTTCAGCTTCTTTTTTGATATGATCATTTAGTCCCCACCATTCGTGGATTACGAAGAGATAATTTTTACTTTCTTCTTTGGCTTTTAAAAGGTAAGCATTAGCCATTTCTCCATCCAAAGTTGGAATTTCTAAATTTACTCCTTTTGGATCAAAATCTAATTGGTCAGGTGTTTCATGCTTGTCTTGGAAGTCTTTGTCATTGGCATTATCTGCAAATTTTTCCGTACTGTCTTTGGGAGCAGTTTCTCCACATGAAAAAAGTAAAAAACTGACAATAGTAAAAAGGAGGATTCGTTGGTACATGATTAAATGTTTAATTAAAAAAATAGGTGATTTAAACTCGTTTTTAGAAAAATAAAATTAAGTAATTCTTTAGGTATATTTCTATGATTTGATTCTTGTTTTTCTTTTACCTTTGCGAGTGTAACATCATATTTAAAAGATGGTTTAAATAAATGAATCTAAGATTTTTTGAAAACCAGATTTTAATTTTTTTTAGTAAAAAAAACTAAATAATGCCTACGACTAAGTCAGCCATCCAATATAAAAAAGGAAAATTATCTAATAAAATATTGCTCGAACTCTACGAACAATTATTACGTCCTCGCATGATCGAGGAAAAAATGCTCATTTTACTTCGTTCAGGAAAAGTTTCAAAATGGTTTTCAGGAATCGGACAGGAAGCCATTTCTGTGGGAGCAACTGCAGCGTTGGATAATGATGAATTGATGTTTCCGATGCATCGAAATTTAGGTGTTTTTACCTCACGAAATATTCCATTAAAAAGATTGTTTTGCCAATGGCAAGGAAAAGAACCTGGTTTTACCAAAGGTCGAGATCGCTCCTTTCATTTCGGAACGATGGAATATAATATTGTTGGAATGATTTCGCATTTGGGACCACAATTGTCTTTAGCCGCAGGAGTTGCCTTGGCAAATAAATTAGGAAAAGAAGGAAAAGTATCGTTGGCATTTACAGGCGACGGAGGAACGAGTCAAGGAGAATTTCACGAAGCGATGAATACGGCAGCGGTTTGGCAATTGCCAGTAATCTTTGTCATTGAGAATAATGGTTATGGCTTATCGACTCCGGTGAACGAACAATATCGTTGTGAAGCTTTAGCAGATCGAGGCAAAGGTTACGGCATGCGTTCGTACACGATTGATGGAAATAATGTCTTGGAAGTTTTTTCAACAATTAAAAAATTAGCGACGGAAATTCGGAAAAACCCAGAGCCCATTTTATTGGAATGCAACACTTTCAGAATGCGTGGTCACGAAGAAGCATCAGGTACAAAGTATGTTCCTAAAAAATTAATGGCAGAATGGTCGGCTAAAGATCCATTGAAAAATTACGAAACCTTTTTACTTGAAGAAGGAATTTTGACCGAGAAATATATCAAAGAATTAAGAACACAAATCAAAACAGAAATCGAAAATGGTTTGGCAGAGGCAGCAGAAATCGAAGTCGTGACCTCAACGCCCGAAGCAGAGTTGGCAGATGTTTATGCACCTTACACCCAAGAAGTTGTTTTACCAAAATCAGAAAAAAAGTCAGAAAAAAGACTGGTCGATGCCATTTCGGATGGACTTCGACAAGCGATGGAAAAGCATGATAATCTGGTTTTGATGGGACAAGACATAGCGGAGTATGGAGGTGTTTTTAAAATCACAGATGGTTTCGTCAAGCAGTTTGGAAAGGAGCGAGTTCGGAATACCCCACTTTGTGAAAGTGCGATTATTGGAATTGGATTAGGATTGAGTATGAAAAATTATAAGGCGATGATTGAGATGCAATTCGCAGATTTTGTCACTTGCGGATTTAATCAGATCATTAATAATTTAGCAAAAATACATTATCGTTGGGGCGAAAATGCAGACGTTGTGATTCGAATGCCTGCTGGTGGTGGAGTAGGTGCTGGGCCATTTCATTCGCAAAGTAATGAAGCTTGGTTTGCGCACACTCCAGGTTTGAAGGTAGTTTACCCTTCGACTCCGCATGATGCAAAAGGATTGCTGATTGCAAGTTTTGAAGATCCCAATCCGATTTTATATTTTGAACACAAAGGATTGTACCGAAGTCTTTCAGAAGAAATTCCTGATGATTATTATACCGTCGAAATTGGTAAGGCTCGAATTGCTCGAGAAGGTTCTGCTGTTTCCATTATTACTTATGGGCAAATGGTTCACAACGCAAATACGCTAGTTGAAGAGATGGGGATTGATGCTGAAATTTTAGATTTGCGAACCTTGTTGCCAATTGATTATGATGCAGTAGAAGCGACTGTTAAGAAAACGAATCGAGTAATTATTTTGCATGAGGATACTTTGTTTGGAGGAATAGGAGGAGAGTTGTCAGCGCATATTTCGGAGCATTATTTTGAATATTTGGATGCGCCAGTTTTGCGAGCAGCAGGTTTAGATACACCGATTCCATTTGCGAAAACATTGGAAAAAGATTTTATGCCGATGGGAAGATTACGAGAGCAGTTGAAGCGGATTTTAAAATATTAAAAGTTGATTTTTTGAACATCGAATAACGATTTAAGAACAAAGATTTGAGAAGTTTGACGAACACTACACAAGAAACATCGTCAAACTTCTCAAATCATAAATCCTTGTTAGATATTCGATTTTCAAAAAATCAAATTCACATTTGCCCATTCAAAAACTCATCTAGTTCCTTTAAACTTGGATTAACTAAAACAATCACTCCTTTTTCATCCAATAAATATTTCGTTGGCACATCTGTGATGCCATAAAGCTTAGCCACTTTTGAATTAAAAAAACGAAAATTAGTCACTTGATCAAAAACATGATTTTCCCAATTCAATTGTTTTTTTATAATAGCATTACTCCATCGTTTCTCTTCTTTTTCAATACCAACGCCAACAATTTCAAAACCATCAGCATTTTTAAATTTTACTTTTTGGTATTTTTTAAAAAGCATTTTAAGTCCAGGGATTTCTGCTAAACATGGGCCACACCAACTTCCCCAAAAATCAATCAAGACATATTTTCCTTCCAACTTAGTCAAGTCAGATTTTTCGCCGGATGGCAAGGTCCATTCAAAATTTGGAGATCGTTCTCCATCATCGAACTTTGGCATTTTATAAAAATATTTACCAGCAAAAAAGCTGAGAATGAATAATGGAATCCACCATTTTTTTAGAATTTTCATATGAATTTTTTTTGATCTTGATTGACAAAGTGTGAATATGCAAATATCATCTTTTTTAAATAAATATAAATCAAGGAAGTTTGTAACTTCCGCTGATTTTTTAACCAGATGTCCGTGGTACGAGTTTTATGTCAAAAACGGAAACATTAAAATACAAAAACATGCTTAGTATTATTCCAAGTGAAGTTTCACAAGGTGTATTGCACCAACATCTTTTAGGATGTGTTTCTCCTCGTCCGATTGCTTTTGCAAGTACGATGGATAAAAATGGAAACCCTAATATTGCTCCTTATAGTTTTTTTAATTGCTTTAGTTCGAACCCTCCAATTTTAGTTTTTTCTTCTAATCGGAAAGGAACGGATAATACCACCAAAGATACTTTGCACAATGTCGAAGCGACTGGCGAAGTAGTTATCAATATGGTCAGCCATAGCATCGTTCGACAGATGGCGGTGGCGAGTATTGCTTTTCCTGCAGGAGTGAGTGAATTTGAAAAATCGGGTTTGACACCCATCAAATCTGATTTGGTCAAACCATTTCGAGTGAAAGAATCACCCGCTCAATTGGAATGTAAGGTGCAACAAATTATCCCTCTAGGGGACAAAGGAGGAGCGGGGAATTTAATCATTTGCGAAGTGGTCAAAATACATATCGATGAAAACGTAATGGATGAAAATGGAAAAATTGATCCTCAAAAAATTGATTTGATGGGTAGAATGGGAAGAGCATTTTATGTACGAGCGAGTGGAAAAAATGTATATCCGATTTTTCAAGATGTGATGCAAATTCCAATTGGTTTTGATCAACTTCCTGAGAGCATTCGCAATAGTGAAATTTTGACTGGAAATAATTTAGGACAACTCGCCGGAATGATAGCTTTGCCAAGCGCGGAAGATATTCAAGAATTGAAAGACGATGAAGAAATGCAAAGTATATTAAAATCTGAAAATGCAAAAGAGACCTTGCATACTTTTGCTAAAACGATTTTAGATGAAAGTGATAATCGGAGTTTTGCGGCGGAAGTATTGATGTTGGCAGACGCGATTTAAAAGCTTGGTAAGCTATTAGTTATGAGTAACTCATAGCTTACCAATCATAGTTCATCACTCTTCTTAGCTTTCATTAATTCTCTCTCATTAATTATATTTTTGATCCAATTTGGAATCACAATCACACCTACTAAGAGATACAAATAATAAGTAAATAATCTCCAAATAAAAGCGATGACCAAAGCGATCGTTCCAGAATTGACATAGTCGCTTAAAAATCCCCCAAACAAAACTTCTGCAAAACCAGCTCCTCCTGGAGTTGGGCTAAAAGCCATAATTACATACATCGTTTGTAAGCGAGCGTAGAGATTAGATTGTGTGTTAAAGTCAGTTGGAATATAAACAAATGCAATAATGAGACAATTCAATAACAAAAATCGACAGGACCATGCAGTTGCAGTTGAAAGAAAACCACCAATATGAAATGGCCATTTTTTTGTGAGTAATTCCTTACTTGCTAAGATCATATCATCACCTAATCGAATCGCTTTTTCTCTTCGTTTTTTTAAAAAACCAATGCGAGTGGCTCCGACGATAATTCGTTTCATGGATTGAGGATTGATGAATAATCCATAAAAAAATAATGCGCCATAAATTGCCATAAAAATATACGCACCAAAAAAAGTATACGCCCACCCATCGATATCAGCCAAGCTATTCATATTGGGACGAATCATATTGGGTCCAAAAAAGAGAAATAAGATGGGCAAAACTCCAACGAAAAAAATAGTATCTAAAACTGCGGAATATAAAACGAGAGTAGTCGTTTTTGCGGCAGGTAAATTTTCTTGAGCCAAGACAACCATAGCAACTGCTGAACCTCCAACACTTGTTGGGGAAACGGCTGAGCTGAATTCCCAAATGAAAATAAGCTCAATACATTTTTTCCAACTAAATGCTCCCTCGGTCAAAATTCGAAGACGAGTTGCATAGGCAATATGACGAACGATCAACAATAAAAAGGATATCAAAACCCATGTTAAAGTATGTCTTTTCCATTCGATTTTTGCAAATTCCTCTGGGTTGAATTGTTGATAAAGTAAATAAAAAACAACGCCTACTCCAATTGCAATTGGAAGAATAATTCGTGATGTTCGAACTGACTTCAGTACATCTTGCTCATCTTCATTAAATGCCTCTAGTTTGTTTTCTTCCACGTAAGTTGATGGTTATAAAAAGGAGATTTATTTTTACGATAATTGTTAAAAAAGGAAAACGAAAGATAGTAAAAACAGTTCATTGTATATCTAAAATTAAGGATTAAAAGTAGAAC
>CAYGRM010000095.1:17559-18892 GCA_964352225.1 uncultured Saprospiraceae bacterium
TAGAACAACGCCCCGAGACGTTTTGTAGGTGACGATTTGGAGTGCAGTTTTACGGGCGATGATTTATGAAAAAAATGTATTTTTACCACATGGAAGAACGAATTAGAAAATGGCGATTGATTCTGGGAAAAGATGCTGATAAAAATAATGATGAGCAAGTTTCCCTCTCTCCTGAAATGAAAGGAATGGATGATGTTTTGGAGGCTTTATATGATTCTGAGCGGAAGGCTGGGCTTGGAAGTTCTTCGCCAAATGTGAATCGTTGGCTAGGAGATATTCGAAAGTATTTTCCAAGTTCGGTAGTACAGTTAATGCAGAAAGATGCGTTGGAAAGATTGAACTTGGAGCAAATGTTACTCGAACCAGAACTGTTGGAGGCGGTGGAACCAGACGTAAATTTGGTAGGAACACTTCTTTCACTCATGAAAGTTCTACCTAAAAAAACTAAAAGTACTGCACGAGCTGTGGTGCAAAAAGTAGTGGAAGATTTAGAAAAAAGACTAAAAAATCCATTACGCCAAGCCATCCAAGGAGCGATCAATCGCTCGGTTAGAAATCGTCGACCCAAGCATAATGAAATTGATTGGAATAAAACGATTCGAGCAAATCTAAAAACTTACCAAAAAGAATTTAACTCCATCATTCCTGAAATTATGATCGGTCATGGCAAAAAAGGACAATCGCTGAAGGATGTTATTTTGCTTGTTGATCAAAGCGGTTCAATGGCAAACTCAATGGTTTACGCAGGCGTATTTGGAGCGGTGATGGCATCGTTGCGTTCGGTCAAAACACATATGGTGGTCTTTGATACTTCGGTGGTGGACTTGACGGAGGAGTTGGATGACCCGGTAGATTTATTATTTGCCACTCAACTTGGAGGAGGAACAGACATCAATAAAGCATTGGGTTATGCGAAAGAATTAATTCGAAAACCAGAGGATACCATTTTGATTTTAATTTCAGATTTGTACGAAGGAGGGAATGAAAATGCGATGTTGAAAAAAGCGGCTTCGATCAAAAGTTCAGGAGTTCAGCTGATTACTTTGTTAGCTTTGGATGATCAAGGTGCACCTCAATTTGATAAATCTGTAGCCTCGAAATTTGGAGCTTTAGATATTCCTGCTTTTGCTTGTTCGCCTGATCAATTTCCGAGTTTGATGGCTGCGGCGATTAAAAAGGAGAGTCTCAATGATTGGATGGCGAGGGAAGGGATTGTGGGGAAGGGATAGCAATATTATTCAAACAAAAACCGCAAAACTATTAACTACTTTTGCGGTTTATATTTTTTCAAAAAAAGAAAATTATCCAACCAAATATTATCAAAATACTCCAA
>CAYGRM010000096.1:0-6689 GCA_964352225.1 uncultured Saprospiraceae bacterium
CTACGAGTTGGAGCAGAAAAGCCTATCCCTTTTGATGCTAGAGTGATTGTAGCCACTCATCGAAATTTACAAGATGAAGTTCAGGAAGGAAATTTTAGAGAAGATTTATATTATCGACTTTTAGGATTACCGATCAATCTTCCTCCACTCCGAGAACGAGGAAATGATATTATTTTGTTAGCTAATTTTTTCATTAAATCATTTATAAAAAATAATGATCTGCCTGAATTAACTTTTTCCAAAGAGGCAAAAAATAAATTATTAAGTTATGCTTTTCCAGGAAATGTTCGGGAGTTAAAAGCGGTAGTAGAATTGGCAGCAGTCCTAGCTAACGAAAAAGAGATTTCTGAAAAAGATGTTCGATTTAATAGTATTAAAAAGGGAGCCAATTTCTTAAATGATGAAATGACTTTTGAAGAATATAAAAAAATTATTGTCTCTCATTTCCTAGAAAAATATGACGATGATATTGATTTGGTTGCTCAAAAATTAGATATAGGAAAATCAACCATATATAGAATGCTTAAAAATGAAAAGGAAAGTATCATTGGTTAATCTTCAATCAGTAACAAAAAAATACAACTTATGTATATATCAAATAATCGTCTAGATCAATTAATCGACATCATTTCCAACTTAAATATTTCTCACTCAGAGTCTCTTCTCATATTAGTTGGAGAAGAAAGTAAAATCGATTTAACTAATCTTTTTGAAAAATTGAACACTAAGGATATATCGTTCTTTGGAGGTATTTTTCCAGGAATAATTTACGGAGAAAAAAATTTTAAAAATGGAGCAATCCTAAAAGTACTTCCGACTACATCCAAACCAATAATTATTAAAGGATTAGAAAACGACCAATTTGATATTACTAATGCATTGAAAAACATTTCATTCAAAAATTCAAAAGTAACGCTACTTACTTTTATTGATGGGCTGACTTCCAACGTCGCTTCCTACCTCCAAAAATTATATCACCAATATGGAAACTCTGTGAATTTTTTAGGCGCAGGAGCTGGTTCTCTTTCTTTGGTTCAACAACCTTGCATTTTTTCAAACGAGGGAATATTTCAAGATGCGGCAGTTCTATGCCCAGTTAATCTAGAAGTTAGCTTAGGTATAAAACATGGTTGGGAAAAATTAGAAGGACCAATTGTAGCTACCCGAACTGAAAAAAACATCATCATGGAATTGAACTGGAGAAATGCATTTGAAGTGTATAAAGAAGTAGTCGAAAAAGATATCCAGAAAAAATTTAATGATGAAAACTTCTTCGATATTTCAAAATGTTACCCTTTTGGAATTATTCGTGAGAATAGTGAAGACATCGTTAGAGATCCAATTGCAGTTGACGAAAACGGCTCATTGATTTGTGTTGGAGAGGTTCCAGAAAATACCGTATTGTATATACTAAAAGGTAAAAATGATAAATTGATTCGCTCTGCTGAAATTGCAGTTAAGGATTCCATTGGTCATTTGAAAGAAAAAATTGAGCATACTTTAATTATTGATTGTATCTCTAGGACACTTTTTCTTGAAGAGGAATTTCCCAAAGAATTAGCTGCGATTACCAATGCGATGCCTTTTTCCGATAAAGAATCTATACCGCAAGGAATTCTAAGTCTTGGTGAGATTTCATCAGGAGGAAGTGGGTTTCTTGAATTTTATAATAAAACGCTGGTCATTGGTGCTTTGACAAAAGCAGTAATTTAACTTGTTTATAGCTGAAAGTTTTACTCCATTTAAATTCCAAAAATGAAAGATAATACCAAAATAATCCAAGACATATCTCTACTCTATGAGTTGTCACTTTCAGTTGGAAACTCCCTTGATATAAAGCAAAACTGTCAAGAATTTTTAAACATTCTGATAGCTAGAAAAAATTTAGGCTTTGCAAGTATTTGGATAAAAAACCAATCCCAAATCAACCTAATTTATGGAACTCCAATCAATATTATTTTAGATCAACCAATGGGATTTGATCATTTTATTTGGGAACAACTTCAAGGAAAAAATAAAATCATCATTCAATCGGATGATCCAGATTTCAAAAAATGTATTCAAGAAAAAAATATCGAAGGAGGTGCTTATGGTATTTTCAAACTAGCTGATATTGGGTTTTTAAAATTATACAAAACCAATATCACGGGTCATGAAATGATAGAAATTAATCAACTCGTTAATGTGATCAATAAATTTAGTTTACTCTTAAAAGGTTGCATCGCTCATGAAGAATTAATTTTAGAACAAGAGCAACGAAAATTTATGCAGCAGGCTTTGCAAGCAAGTCAGGAGAAGCATCGGTTTGTAGTTCAAAATCTTTCAGAAGGAATTTTATTAACTGATCTAGAAGGCAGAATTACGTTTGCCAATAAGCGAATGGAAGTGCTGACAGGCTACTCTAATGAAGAACTAATTGGTGAAATTGCTTACCAACTTATTGTCAGTCCCAACCAAGAAGAAATTATCAAAAAGAATATTGAGCAAAGAAAAAATGGGATTTCTAATGATTATGTGGTTCAACATGTTCATAAATCTGGGGCCAAATGGTTGGGCCGAATCATTGCCTCTCCCTACAAAAATTCCAAAGGAAAAATTATCGGAACGATGGGTGCAATTACTGATATTACAGCGCAGCAATTAGCAGAAATTAAAGTTAGAGAAAGTGAAATAATGCTCCGCAAAATTATTGATGCTTCACTAGATGCTATCATAAATATCGATGAGGATGGACGTGTCATTGCTTGGAGTAAACAAGCCACTAAAATTTTTGGATACACTCATGAAGAAACATTTGGTAAAAAAATGGGAGATTTTATTGTTCCTCCCCAGCATCGTAAAGCTCATGAACGAGGGATGAACCATTTTCTAAAAACTGGAGAAGGGCCAGTTTTGAACAAGCGAATTGAAATTACTGGTTTCGATAAAAGCGGCAGAGAGTTTCCCATAGAATTGAGTATTTCTCCAATCAAAATGGAAGGCAAATATTTTTTTAGTGGATTCATTCGAGATATTACTGATAGAAAAAAAGCAGAACAAGAATTAATTTCAGCCAAACAAGCAGCAGAGCAAGCTCAATTAGCAGAGCAGCAATTCTTGGCAAATATGAGTCACGAAATCCGTACACCAATGAATGCAGTAATTGGGATGACTCACCTTCTTTACAATACTAATCCTAGTGATGCACAAAAAGAATATTTAGACTCTTTACGATTTTCTGCTGATAGTTTGATGGGAATTATTTCTAATATTTTAGACTTATCAAAAATTGAAGCTAATGAATTAGAGTTTGAAAAACGTACCTTCAATTTAGTTGAACTTTTGAAATCTTTACAACAAACCTTTCAATTCAAGGTAAGGGAAAAATCAATTAGCGTCGTGCTTGAGGTTGACCCAAAAATTAAAAACCACCTAATTGGAGACTCCGTTCGATTAAATCAAATTCTGACAAACCTTCTGGGAAATGCAAGTAAATTTACAAACAAAGGAACTATTGGGGTAAAAGCAAAATTAGTCGCAGCAACAGGTGGTCAGTATGTCATCCAATTTCAAGTACATGACACCGGTATTGGAATTGATCCAGAAAATGTTGAAAAGATTTTTGAAAATTTCAAACAAGCTGATGTAAAAATAACTAGAAAATTTGGCGGTACTGGACTTGGTCTCACCATCGTCAAACAGTTGGTTGAGTTGCAAGGTGGAACCATTGAAGTGGAAAGCAAAAAAGAAGAAGGTTCTATGTTTACTTTCATTCTTCCTTTCGAAGATTCTGGCATTTTACAAACAGAAGTTTCTAACATTGAAGATTCAGAATTTCAAAACTCAGAAGCATTGAAAAAGATCAACTTATTAGTAGTGGAAGATAATCTGACGAATCAAAAGTTGATCATTAAAATTTTAGAGTTGTGGAATTGTCCTTTTGATATAGCCTCAAATGGGTACATCGCTTTAGAAAAAACCATGAAGAAAAAATATGACATCATCTTGATGGATATTCACATGCCAGATCTCGATGGTTGTGAAACTACTTTGAAAATCAGAGAAAACCAACAAAATAAAAATCACAATACTGTTATCATTGCATTGACCGCTGCTGCATTATTGGAAGAGAAAAATAGGGCATTAGAATCGGGAATGAATGATTTCCTAACTAAACCTTTTTCTCCTCGCGAATTAAAAAAGCACCTAGGAAAATGGCTAAATATAAAGATGGAAGATACCACAGCTAATACTTATTTACAAAGTTCAAAAGATCAAAAAATAAAACTTGACTTTTCCTATCTAAAAGAAATGAGCCGGGGAGATCATTCATTTGTAAAAGAAATGATCGAAATATTTTTAAAAGAAGTACCTTTTGCCATAGGTCAATTAGAAGAAGAATTAGAGAAAAAAGATTGGAAAAAAATATCAGACATTGCACATCGAATAAAAACCAATTTTATGATGGTAGGCCTGCATGTTCAAAAAGAAGATGCATTAAAAATAGAAACTTTAATAAAAACAGATAAATTCGCAGAACAAGAAATCGAATCTAAAATTAGACAATTAAAAATCGATTCTTTAATTGCTTATCCGATGTTGGAGAAAGAGTTAAAAAATTATTCCTTAGTGGAATAGAAATTTTGAAAAAAAAATACACCTTGAAATAAATTTTCAAGGTGTATTTTTTTTACTCCAAAATGACCTGTACTTCCACTCTCCTATTTTTAGCTTTTTCAAATTCACTCCGATTCATTAGAATTGGTTTGGTTTCTCCATATGAGATCATAGAAATTTGACTAAATGATACGCCTCTTTTTAATAAAAATTCTGTAACACTATTTGCCCGTTGTTCACCTAATCGGTAATTATACATTTGATCGCCTTCATCATCTGTATGCCCAGAGATAAATGCTTTTGACTCTGGATTTTGCAAAAGAAAGACCAATACCTCATTCAATTGAGTTTCGTAATAACTTTTTACAAATGATTTATTAGTATCAAATTCAACGATGGCACTAACCGATTTTTTTTCTAAAAATTGTCGATGATTTTCTTTATTCATTCTTGGGCAACCATTATTATCAACCACTCCTTTTAGAAAAGGACAATAATCCTCCATATCTGAAATTCCATCTTTATCTGAATCTGGACAGCCGCCCATTTCAGCTGTTCCCTTTAAAAAAGGACATTTATCTATCTCATCTAGTAAACCATCAGAATCAGAATCTTTTTTATTAGAAGGACATCCTTGATTACTTTTTTCACCAAACAAATGAGGACAGGCGTCTATACTATCCCAAATTCCATCTTCATCAGTATCTATACAGCCATTAAATCGAGCTAATCCATAAACCGTAGGACAATCATCAATTTTATCTAAAATTCCATCGCCATCAGTATCTTTCTCACCTACATTATTTCTTCGGGGACTTGTATTTAAATATTCAAATTTTGCATTGGACGCTTTAGCTTTTTTCTTTTTATTCAAAAAATAACTTGCACTCAACTCCCAAGCACCTTTAGAATTAGTTACAGAATTAAGCGAAGAATTATTCATATCATAGCTTAAGACAAAAGTATTATTAGGTAAAATAATCCCAACTTCTAAAATCCAAGCATCATTAATCCTATTGGAAATACCTCCCGTAATTGAATTGTTAGGGTTTAGTTGGTACTTTAATTTTGCTCCAATAATTTTTTCATGAGCAACTGATTGTTGATTCCAACTAAAATGAATATCTGCCTCTAATCCATCTTTTACAGGAATTTGAGTTTTGGCAAAAAAGCTCGTCCGCATCGGATAACTTTCTTCAATCGTTTCAAAAAACATATTGGAAGGTTCATTCAGGTGAGCAAATGACAAACCAGCTGAACCTTTTATTCTATTAAAAAATTTCGATACATAAATTCCAACTGTGGCACTTGGTAAGATTTGATTGGTTTTAGTAAATGCTTCGTTATTCGATAAATTAGGATTAAAACCACTTCCCTCAATATATTGATTATCAAACTTAAATAAGGTTGGATCAAATCGCTGTTGGATGATTCCACCGCTGGCTCCAATGGATAAAAATTCACCTCGATTTGATAATCTTTTTTGATAAGAAAAATTCAACATAGCATGAGAGGTTTTTAAGGAAGCCTTCCCCGCATCGTTATGTAAAATATTTAAACCCCATGAAAATTTAGATATTTTTTGCTCATATGACAAGGCAATATTTCTATAGGCATCTGGAATATCTGTCCATTGAGAACGATAACTCGCAGTTATTTTTTGATCATATTTCATAATCCCAATGGTAGCTGGATTTCGCATATATGCGCTTATCTCATTTTGAGAAAAATGACCATCTTGAGCTTGAAGAAAAATACAAAAACAAGAAAAAATTATAATTAAAATTGAAAATCTCATGTTGTTAATTTTTGTAACAATACTTTTACAAAGTATTATCTAAGAAGAGTTACGTGTCCAGATTGTTTTTTTCTTAATCCAAGAGTATTAGTATATTCTATTAAATAAACATAATTTCCAACTTGGGCTTTTTGATTATCAACTTCCCCGTTCCATCCAAATGAGCCTGAAAAAGATTGAAAAATCATTTCGCCCCATTGGTTGAAAACCATAAAATTCAAATCTTGAATATTCCCACCTCTCACAAAAAGGATATCATTTTCTCCATCAGCATTTGGAGTGAAAGCAGATGGAA
>CAYGRM010000096.1:6699-18823 GCA_964352225.1 uncultured Saprospiraceae bacterium
GAATAAAAATTTCATTAGGTTCGATTGGTTTGATATTTCCTGGGTTTCCAGTTCCCGGAGTTGCTATGGAGTCATTTTCAATAAAGACCAAATCATCATAAGTTAGAGAGTCCGTACATCCATTTTCATCAATAGCTAAAAGAGAAATCGAGTACGTTCCTTCCACGTCAAATTGATGATTAGGAGATAAATCATTTGAAGTTTTTCCATCATCAAAATTCCAGAATGCTTCTGAAATATTTGAGTTTAGAATATTAAAATTAAATACATCATCTGTTGTTCCTTCATTTGCTGAAACTGAAAAATCAAGTTCAAAAGGAGGCAAAACGGAAATAGTCACAGGATCAGAAATGGTAACGATTCCAGATGCATGAGTCACTTGAACTTGATAAGTTCCTGAGGTATTAACTACATACAAATTAGTAATAGCACCATTAATAGGCCAGCCATCTCTTAACCATTGGTTATTTTCCTGAACATTAGAAATCAGCGTACTTGATTCATTTTCACAAAGAGTAGTTTCTCCTTGAATCGTAATTGTGGCTGCTTCAGGATTAGATTGAACGATTACTTCTATCGGTTCGGAAATACCAATACATCCATTTTGGTCTTCGACTTCTACAGTATAATTTCCAGTTTCAAAAACGGAAATGGTTGGAGTAGTTTCCCCTGTTGACCAAAAATAATCAGCTCCAAAACTAGAGATTAAAATAACCGAATCGCCAGCAAAAAAGCTGGTGGAACCTACCGAACTAATAGTTGGAATGGCAGCTTCTAATACTTGAATAGAAATTTCATTGGAGGTAGTTGACCCTGAATTACCTGTTGCCAAAACTTGAACAGTATAATTTCCTGGCGTCAATTGATTCGTTTCAAAAACTGGATTTGAACTACTTTGAACAATTTGATTATTCACATAGAAATGATAGGTAACATAAATATTTGGATTAGCGTTTATTGAAATATTTTCACCTTGGCATACAATCGGATTTCCTGAATTAAGTCCAATTGAAACACCTTGATCTAGGTTAGTAATCTTTCTAACTAAATTATTGTATGCATCACCCACATATAATTCCTGTGAAACTGGCGAAAAAGCAATTGCCGTCGCTCCACTAAAAGTTGCATTTATTCCTTCTCCATCCATTGCACCTGTTACCCCCAAAGTTCCAGCATAAGTTGACACTTGACCACCTTGAGTAATTTTTCTGATCAAATAATTGTACCCATCTGCTACAAAAATATTCCCCAATGAATCAACGGTCATATCCCAAGGATAATTAAAGGAAGAAGATAAAGCCAAACTATTTTCACTACCTATTTGTCCTGTTCCGGCGATGGTTGAAACCAAGCCTGAAGGGGTAATTTTTCGAATTTTATGATTCCATTCGTCCGCAACTAAAATGTCTCCATTTTGATCCAACGTCAATCCGTAAGGTCTTCGGAATGATGCTTGGTTTCCCTGCCCATCTGCATCACCCATTTGATAAGGTTTGCCTGCTAGCGTTGTAACAAAACCAAGACTATCAATTTTCCGAATGATATGAGTCAAGTGATCTGCGATATAAATATTTCCAAATTTATCACATTCAATTCCTGTTGGATTTCCAAAAGTAGCAGCGGTTCCTATTCCATTGGAAGTTCCATAATTACCAGAACCGGCAATGGTTGACACTATTCCTTCCGGAGTAATTTTCCTAATTTTATTATTACGAGTATCCGCAACATATATATTCCCTTGTGATCCAACACAGAGTCCCCACGGTTCATGAAATAAAGCAACTGAACTATCTCCATCAGTATCTCCACTTACCCCTGTCAATCCTGCTATAGTCGAAACCGTTCCATCTAAATCAATTTTTCTGATCGTATGACTCCATCTATCTGAAACGTAAACTGTTCCATCTTTACTGATTGCAATACCATGCGGGTTATTGAAATTAGCATCAAAAGGAGCACCATCAGTAGAGCCAGCAATCTCGGGTTGACCTGCAACTGTCGTCACTAACTGAGCTTGTAGATGTATTGTTACAAAAATCAAAAAAAGGAATAAAAATAATGTTCTCATAAAAAATGATAAGTTCGAGGTGAAAATTTAAGCAAATGCTTTTTGTAATTTCTTCGGTAATTCGAAATCGAAAGTTGGTGTTTCAAGAACAGTTCTCCCTGCAACTAGATTACTATATTTATCAGCAATAACTGACCATAAATATCTTCGATTAGCCACTTCCAACAGTTGAGATGATATTTTATTTAGATTTAAATTATTAATGTTTTCAATCATATCGTAAAGCTCATCAGCATCATTAAAGTATAAAGCTTGGTTCTCAGTTGTAACTTTGTTATAAATTATGTCATATGAAAGAATTGGCAATCCTAAGTACATCGCTTCAACTAGAGAAGGATTGGTGCCACCTTCGCTGTGGCCGTGGACGTACACTTTTGCATTTGATCGCATTTGATTCAATAAGCTTGATTCATAAATTGGATCTAATAAATAAAGATGCTCAGTATCAGCATATCTATCTTGCATAGATTTTCCGAATTCGCTATTTTTCCAATTACCAATGATTACTAGAGGCAATTTGGTTTGCTTTTCAAATGCTTCTAAAATAACATGGATATTATTTTCAGGCTCAATTCGCGCTACTTTGAAGGCATATTCCTTTTTTAGAAATGGATACTTTTTGAATGTCGATGATCTGATATATTCAACATGGTTATGATCTGCACCATATTCAATCAAGTTACTTTTTTTGCCATACCGATCTAAAACATATTTTTGAATCGCAGCATTATCAGAGATTATTTCATCAGCACAACTCACCGCAACTCTCTCACTCCAAGACAAAAATGTTTTGGCATATTTATTCCATTTTGCTCTTCTCCATTCAAGACCATCCACATTAATAATGATTTTTTTAGAAGGAAAAAATAATTTTACAAACGGTAAAAACAAACATCCTGACACTCCTAAAATGAGTAAAACCTCACTATAGAAAACAGCATGAATAATAGATAAAATGTCATAAAAGATACTTTGAAACCCATTAGCTGAAAGTGGGATATATTTGATTTTTGCACCTCTCCACTCTTTTACCCTTTCTTTGGCACTATAGTGTTTGGTACTATTATAAACGGTGATGTCATATTCCTGATTTAGGTTTTCGACTAATTGATGAGCTAGTGTTTCAAAACCTCCGTATCTGGCAGGTACACCTACTGTTCCAATAATGGCTAAACTTCTTTTTAAATTTTTCATGGTTATCTTTTTAAGTATAGTCATGTATATTCAAAAGAAGAACCAATACCTAAAATACTGATTATCAGTATCTTATGATTTCATAAAAAATATCTATGTTCTCTTTTTAATAAAAATTCTCATTTTGAGAATAGGAATCTTTGATATATTCTCATATTCAAAAAAAAAAGCCGAGTTCTAAAGAACTCGGCTTTTAAAAACCAATTAAATGTTGAGTAATTATTTAACCTCTCAAAGCTTATAATTTTGCTTTATTGGATACCTGTCTAAATTTATTTAATGAGTAATTTACCTGAATAATTTAATCCATTAGCGCCGACAGCTTTAATGATAAAATAACCTGTTGGTAATACTCCTTTTTGTATTTCAATTATATCATTCCCTCCTCCTGTTTTCTCCATCATTTTTTCACCTAATAAATCGTAAACAGATAGACTAACAATATTTACCCTACCTCCATCAAGGGGAATAATTTGAATAGAAGATTGCTCATCCATTGGATTTGGGAAAATATGTAATTGTCCAGCGACCACTACCGTATTGGGCGCTCTTCCAATAATATTAAAAACAGAATTTGTCTTTAAGGGAGCCGTATTATCGAAAAAGATAGAGGCATTATTTTCTAGGATTTTCCCATCCTCAAGACCTTCATTCGGTCGGATTTTGAATTTAACAAAACCATGGCTTTCCACTTCGTTGGCTGTACTATCAGGCATATTAATATTTTCAAAAATCCAGACAAGTCTATTTTCATCTTCTATTTCAAACCGATAATTATGACTTGCCAATCCTAGTTGAAGCGTATTCAAATCTAAACCATCAGGCAACCTATCTTCAATCCTTACGGTTGATACCGTGGCATTTCCGACATTCTGAAATCTAATTTTATAGATGAGTTCTTGATCATTATCTATATAACCTTCTGGCGTAACAGCAATATCATTTGGATCTATCGCTCCGACTGCTAGCTGATTATCTACCGAGATATTATCCAAAGTATCACAATCACTTTCTGTCCCATTAAAAGTTGCAGTTAATTGGATATTCTCTCCAATGGTGGCATTAGCTGAAACAGAATCAACGAGGTAAATAGTAACTGCAGTTCCAATCGGTACATCCCCAACATCCCAGGTTCTATCTCCCCCATCAGAACTAGTCCAAGGAATTGAACTTTCCAACGGGATCACATCCTCACCAAATGAAACAGTCAATTGGGCATTTGTGGCAGCTTGAGCTCCAGTATTTTTGTAGGTCAATGTAATGAAATTTTCAAAACCAACTCGATGGGCAGAAGCAGAAATTTCTACCTCTAAATCTGGCAATACACAGGTAGCTGTATCAGCAAAATTATTCCCACAATATTGTCCACCTATTCCAACTACATCCACAATTCTTTGGGTAGTACACGTGGGATTCCAATTGGTTCCAGTAGCACTTTGTTCAATCGTATATAAATTAGGTGCAGCCAAAACAGAATACGCTCCATTATCATTGGTTACCGTCGAAATATTTCCAGGTTGAAGTGTTATCCTCATATTTGGAACTCCTGGTTCATCATTATCTTGGACACAATTTTTATTTTCATCATAGAAAACTACCCCACAAACCTCACTTGCGTTTTCTTCGGTTATGGTAAAACAACCACTTGGAGTTTGATTAGTGAGTATTTGACGATATCCTGAATTCCATTCTACAATGATGGAATCAACTGATGTAGCATCTCCCAATCCAAAAATAGTTTTCAATTCATTTTGACCTCCTACTCCACCTCCTGTCTGGCTAGATAACTCTCTCATTTGCCAAACATCTTCTCCATAAATAGTAGCTTTCAATCTTATTTTTGTTCCGATCGCAGAACTATTCGTATTAGTACCAACCAAAATTATACAGGCTTTATTTTGACATTTCCCTCTGGTATTTTGATAAATAAAATTCTCATTTAATTGATGATTAGCTACGAATAAATCGACATCACCATCATTATCATAATCTGCCCAAGCTGCTCCAAATGATTGTCCCGCATCTTGAGTAATATTGTTGGTAATGGACGTAAACGTTCCATCTCCATTATTCGAATAAAGGAAATTATTCTGATTTTTATTGTTACTAACAAACAAATCTAAATCTCCATCATTATCATAATCTGCCCAAGAACTACCATGAGAATGACCTCCATCATTTACAATATCCCCAGTAGTAATTGTAGTAAAAGTTTCGTCACCATTATTTTTATATAAAAAGTTGTTTTGGTTACCTGAGTTCGCCACGAATAAATCCAAGTCTCCATCATTATCATAATCACCCCAACTTGCTCCAACTGAATTCGCTCCGTCGTTTACGAAATCTCCCACATTAATTTTTAGAAAATTACCATTACCCGTATTTTTATAAAAACTATTATTATTTCCTTCGGTATTGCAAACATACAAATCTGGCAAACCATCAGAATTATAATCCCCCCAAATCCCACTTACAGAAAAACCTGCTTCTAAAGTTGGTGCGGCACCATTTGCTTTCTCAAAAGTGCCATCCCCATTATTGTGATATAATTGATTAAATCTGGTTGAAAAATAATCAGCTACAAACATGTCTAAAAACCCATCATTATCATAGTCTGCCCAACTCACACCATGAGCATATCCTTTGTCTGTAACAATAGGATCATTTAAAATTCGTGTAAACGTTCCTCCATCATTTCTGTATAAAAAGTTTTCTAGTCCAATATTATTAGCCACATACAAATCCAAATCTCCATCATTATCATAATCACCCCAAGAAGCTGCTAGTGAACTTGCCACATCAGTTGCAATAGCTCCAGTAGTTACTTTAGTGAAGGTAGAATCTCCGTTATTATGGTATAAAATATTAGCAGTATTTGAAGAATAATTTGTTACAAACAAATCTACATAACCATCATTATCATAGTCTCCCCAGGCAGTAGCCCAAGCATCACTTACTTCATCTAAGCCAATATTTTCAGGTTTCTCAAAACTTGCATTTGGATCAAAAGCTAAAGCCAAAGTAGGTAAATCATCTCCACAAGGTCGTTGTCCTCCAATTTGAAAATTAATAATTTCACCAGGTTTATAACTATTATCTAGCAAAAGATTCATCCTTAATCGAACCATATTGGAAGATAGATCAGTTACACCAACTAAACCATTTGAGGCAAGAGTAGCATCCATATCTGCTCCATTGACAGTATAGACCAATCCTTGGAAAGCAGGATCAGAAATACCTGTATAACTTCCTGAAATTGGATACAGCACTTCAACACTCCCTGATTCAACGGTTACCGTTTGACTATTAGGTTGTATTATATTTACAAATAAACTATCCACCGCTGCTAATTTAGCACTCAACATTTCAACTTCGATGGTAATACTATTATCACATTCATCTAACGAATTAATAAAATTATCGACTCTAATTTGCAACTCAGAAGGCTGAGGTGCTACGTATAAATCCATCTCATTAGTACCACAGGTATAACTACCTAAATCGGTAGGATATCCAGTACAATCAGATCCTGTTAAAACTGTAAGCGTTGATATATCGCATGAATTATAGGAAGCTGTAATTTGATAATTACCACTTCCATTGATGGAAAAATCACCAATTTGGTAAAACCCATTTATCGGAATAATTTCACTATCATCTGAAGTATTTATCACTTCTTCCACTACAATATTTCCTGATAAATCTTGTAAGTAAAACCAACCATTAGAGGCAGCAGCTACGGTATTTTTAATTTTTAAATCCCAAGTTACCGTTGTTCCTATTCCGTCTTGAGTAGGTAATACCGAAGAAGGAGTAAGTTTAGGTTTAAAATATTTTACATAGTCTGTTTGACCAGCATATTCACTTGATAAATTTCCACTTAAAAAACTACTTTCTTGAAAAGTAAAATAATAGTCAACGGGTAAATTTGCCACTTCATTTACGGTACATTCAGGTTGAACTTCAATGGTAATTCGTCCATTAAATCCATCATCAGAAAAGTTGAGCGTACCTCCATTTTCAACTTGATAATTAGTCAAATCAAAAGTATGAGTGGTTCCACTTATACTAGTAGGAGAAATAGAAACTGTCTCTTTGGTAGTAACATTCGTGTATCTGGTTCGCCATTGCTCGAGTGTTCCAGCAACGAAAGAATATCCAGCCGGAATCTCTACTCGAACGCTTTTGAGGTGCGACCAATTTCTATACTCATAAGGAAACATATTTCCTCCCGAATAATTGGTACAACAATCCCCGATACTCATGTAATAGTTTTGAGTAACATCATAGGTACAAGTTTTCACATTATATTGATTGGATTTCCACGTGTAATAATAATACCCAACTACGGTAAAATTACCATCCCAATCATTACATTGATAAGCTGTACCATTTTCTGTATCACTCACATAAAAGTCATTTGTAATCGTTACCTGATCGGCACTTCCTCCAATATTCCCTATCACCTTATAAGTCGCAACTAAACTAACCTCATCATCATCTTCCATTTTAAAATTAGTAAAATCTGAGCAACCTAAACCTGATAAAGTACTCGAGCTAAAATCAAAGTCTACAGTCCTCACACCACCTGATACACTCGAAGTAAATGGTACATTATTACATGAAATGGTTTGACCTGAACTCTCATCTAAAATATCTATTCGTGCAGATATGATTTGTATTTCATCTCCATAGGGAACTTTTGATTGAGCATAGCCGTATTCCCAATCTGTAAATGTTCCAGAGGTTTTTACTAAGCCAGAAAATGTTGTTTCAAAAGTATCACTCATCATTACTCGATTGGTTTTTACCAAATCCATATCTAAACTATTAGTAGCATCGGGCAACCCATCCAAATCATTATCTGATGTTCCAAAACTTATTCTTTCTATCTCAAAGGAATTAAAACTTAATCCATGGTCACAAGTACCAGGACAATGAAGACTAGTTTCAGCCGTTTCCAAACAGGTCATGGCAATCCGATATGGATTATTACAATTAGTATCCATAACATGAAATAATTGCATTCCAACTGAAACATCAGATGCACCTGCTGCACAATCAGCGGTTAAATTTAAATTGAACTGAGAGTGATTTAAAGAGAATCCTGATGGTATCGGAAGATCATATCTAACTTTTAAAATTCGATTTAAAATATCGTAACTCAATTGACTCGATGACCAGGTGCTTTGCCCACTAGTATATTCTATATCACTAGCCACTCCACTCCAATTTAATCCTACAGGTATATCAAAAACTATTTCAAAATAAGGAGAAGTACCTTCCTCTAGTTCAAAAGTAGCCGAATTAATATTTAAAGTATAAGTGCCAACTTGACCATCGGCAAGGTCAGAGGGAGACTCATAAAAAGTATCCATACTTTTATAGTTTCGAACATTTCCAACGCCATAAATATCATAACTACTACTATTACACATATCTGTATAATCCCCAAAATACCTCCATCCAATATAATTCACGGCACCACAATAAGTGGTTGCACAAGTATAATGATCCCAATCCAAAAATAAAGTATCTCCTGGCTGTATAGTTGGGATATCTACGGTAAAACCATCAATTGGTGTGCTTCCTAAACAATCATAAGAAACGGCTGATTGGGATGAGGAAGGAGTCAAACTAACCGTAGTTCCGTTTAACGTATATGTTATACTTCCTGGATCTACTCTTGTATATTGATTATTTGCCCATGGACGAATTTCAATTTCGGTTTCATTAGCAGGACCTGTACCAGAATTGATTACAGTTAATCTTTGGGGATCTGCTGATCCATCAACACAAGTTCCAAAACTACTGGTAGCAGTAATATCTAAACTTGGAGCATATAAATTTACGGTAGTATATGGATATTTAATATTACTAGGAGATTCTTGTCCATCACATCCCCAATAGGCAGTTATTTCATCTTGGGTACTATTACATCCTGTTGCTGTAAGGGTTTGAGTAATTGTTATAGATTCATTTTGATCAAAAGTCCCATCTTCATTTCCTATTGAAACAAAATCCGCTGCCGTTAAAGTTATCTCATCCTGATTAGCATTCAAGGTACCAATATCTACTGCATCTAAAGAAAGGTTTGAATCATATACATCTTTCACTACAAAAGAAGATAATGAACCATATCCTCCATTAACAATCGTAACAGTCCGGGTAAAACTTTCACCTACAAAAACGCTAGCCGCCATTGGATCAACCAACGTAATCGAAAGGGCAGGATATAAAATATTATAACTATCTGTCACATCACTCTCTGAATTCCCTGTGTAATTAACGGTTACTGTATTTGAAAATATATTACCATTTAGTTGATTGGTATAAGCATTAAAATTCGCAATGGCATCAAATGAAAAAGTGATAGACGCTCCACTTGGAATATCATCAGCAGAAAATAATACTGCTGCAAGATCTGAAATATTACTTTCCACAACATTGAATATCGAGGAATCTGAAAGACTACTTGGTACATATTCAATTCCATCTGGCAACTCAACCAATATTTCAACATTCTCTAAAGTTGAATCCGCTGTGTTGATAAATTCAACTACAAAAATGTCTTCGCTTCCACAAACGGTAAGCGCAGTAGCAGTTGAATTATTAAAGGTTAGACTTTGCCCCTCAGCTTTGAAACTGCTTAATAAAATTAATATCGTCCCAATAATGAAATAAAGCCAATCTGGATGTCCTGGTTCGTATTTATGGATGGGATTACTTGAATTTTGTTGAATTGTACTCATGAATATGTTATTAATTTGATAATCGTATTTAAGATTAACCGTATAAATATTATACCGTCTGATAATCAATTGATTACCTGCATTTTAAACATTAATAAATAATTGATTTGATCTCAAAATGAGAAGGATTCTAATTTTTGCATTGATTTAGATGTTGCAAAAATTAGTTATTATCAATTTTTTGATAATTTTAAAGAGGGGAAAGTTAAATTCTTAATTAGGTAATAAGGCTACAGATTGGTCTAGAAAATCCTTTTCTCGAAAATTGTAATATGAAGTTTCATCTGGAATTTCATTAACATTTTCCACTCCAAGATAACTTTCTAACAATACTTCTACATTTATCAAATCGACCTCTGACATATTGGAAGTTTCCCAAGAAAAATTTTCTTGACAATCATGAATGGCAAATTGATTTGAATCAATATTTTCTGAATTCAGATTTTCATTATTATTTTTTAGTCCACTAAAAATGACTATCATCATTCCAAAGAAAAAATAAAACCAATCTGGCACTTCTTGATCATTTGATTCTACTAATTGATGAGGTTTTGGTTGAACAGTATTCATGGTTATGGTTATTTTTGATTATTGATGTTGCTTATCAATAACAAAAATTCAAGCCGACTACTAACTACCTGTTTATCAGCTACTTACAGTTTAACTATTCTTTTATATTTTATCAAAATGAGAATTTTTCTCATTTTAATAAAATATAAACCTAGCTACTGTGTAATAAATATTTCTAAAAAAATACTTTAAAAAATAAACTTGGAGGTAATAATATTGAATGAAAAGAGGAGAAAAAAGTACTTTTAATTATTCTGAATCAGATAGCTTTTCAATTTTTTTGACATTACTCTGAATTGGGGAAATTGAAACATTCTTTCCATTTTCTAATACATAAAAAATGTATTGGCTGTTACTTCCTAATACTTTTGCTTGTATTTTTTCATTATCCACAAAAGTGATTTCATGAGACATATCAAATTCTCCTTTTTCTAGAATGCTTGAATGCTTCTGACCACTTCCTAATCCAGTACCTATATAAAACGAAAAAACGAAAAGTGCGTAAAGGAAAATAGCACCTTGCAGAACCTCAGATTTTGTGAAAACTTTTTCATTTGAAGAAGCTGACTTTAAAGAAGATTTTTTTTGCTTTTTCAATATGTAACCATTTAAAAAATAAACTACAATAGCGAAAATAATCAGTATTACTAATACTTTAGGTTTTTTACTCATTAAAACCAATGGACTTAAAATGACATCAAGCACATTGGAATAACTCAGAATATTGACATCTAAAAATCCAAAATAAATGACTTCTCGAATTATTCCTAAGGTTAATAAATATAAGTAGCCAAGCGACAGGTAGTCTTGAATACTTCTCTGAGAGGATTGCTTTTCTGATTGAGTTTTCATGTTCTATTATTTTAAAATCAAAGTAGTCTTTTAAAATATAAAAATAAAACACTTAGCTTGTTTTTTATTCTCTCTAGCTTTTCGATAGAGTAGGAAAAAGTTTTTTAATTCCAATCCCTTTTAATGATTCGTTCCTGTTCTACGCCATGAATAGTTAATTTTCCTTTCGCTCTGCTTGTGTATTTTCCATCTTTAGGGAAATCAATTTTTTCAATGATTTTACCTATAGAAATTGCATAGGGAGAAGCTTGGCTTTCCATATGATTTTCGTTAAAATATTTATTTTGCAATGGACTATTGAATCCTTTAAAACCAGATATCGAAATTGTAAATGCAAAGGTTTTTTTCTTACTATCGATGACGGATGAGACTTTTTTAGATAATGAGGAGTATAAAACACCATTTTAAAAAAATGTAATTTTATTGTTATAAAAACGGATAACTCGGAGAGCGTTATCCGTTTTTTTATTTAAAAAAATGTACAGCAAATTATTTCAAGTATGAACTTAGTAAAGACAAAAGTTCTACAGTTGATTTGTAAGCATCCGACCAACCATATCTTGTACCATCCCATCCCATCCCGTATCCTAACTTTGCAGCTCATCAAAAATATCAATAAAAATCAGCCTAACTGAAAAAAGACAAAACAGAAAAGAAGCAATGTCTAAGATGATCGACCAACAAATCA
>CAYGRM010000097.1:0-18596 GCA_964352225.1 uncultured Saprospiraceae bacterium
GCGAAAGTAGCTCAGCTGGTAGAGCACGACCTTGCCAAGGTCGGGGTCGCGAGTTCGAATCTCGTCTTTCGCTCCAGAGTCTTCAAATGTTGAAGACTTTTTTTTTGGAGAACTGAATTAGAAGAGGCGCTCTTCATTCCAAATGATTCTTTCTTCATTAAGTTGCCCGAGTGGTGGAATTGGTAGACACGCCGGACTTAAAATCCTGTGCTCTTCGGGGCGTGCGGGTTCAAGTCCCGCCTCGGGTACAAACCGTAAGGTTAAACCGCTGATAATCAACAGATTACAGCGGTTTTTTTATTTATGGTACAACATAGGTACAACATTTTAAAATATCACTACTATTCTTTCCATTTCTTTTGGATTCAACGAAGGGGTGGGGTACATACTTTTATTCCATCATTTCAACCCATTCTTTTCAATTTAATATTACAAAATTTACAGGATTATCTTCTACCCTTAAAATGGTAATTATTCATTTTATGGAGATGAATTTTTGAATTAAAGTTGAAACAATTTGTTTTAATAATGTTTCTTCCATATATTGCATCTCAACTAAATCACTCCAAAAAAAATCTCCTACGAAACAAAGCTCGCACGTAAAAATGTGGGCTTTTCTTATTTAGACATATTATGAAAAAACGCTATGAGATGTTAGAGGACTAATATTTTCGGATTACTAAAACAAAAAGGGAAATGCAACTACCATTGAAAAGAATTCAATGGGTAGAATTTCATGAACATCCAATCTCTCATCCCAAACATGTGAAAGTTGAATTATTTGAAATCTGCTCGAATGGATTTAAGCAATCAAAAGAACAGCAAGATTGTTATAACCATCCACTTTATTGTAAACTTCTATTAGAGCGAGTACTGGATTTGAATTCAGTATTGCTTGCCAGATTTTTAAACTTTCAATGTGAACTTTTAAAACGACCTTATTCGTGGTTGACCTCATTGGATATGTTGCTGGAGTTTAATGTTGATTTGGTGTTAGAAAGGAATTTAGGTAAACAGTTAAATGCTGCCATGAATTTAGTGAATGAAAAAAGGATGGAATATCAGCAAGTCCCGAGATTCTATCGAGAAGATGATTTTGAAGACGATAACCCTTATCGTTTTGATTTGATTAAACCGCATTTGGATAAATTAGAAACTTATCACAAGAAGAAAGCTTACCTACTTCGGATGAAAACAGACTATTTACAAAAAAGATATGATTTTGATCGGGAGGATGGGGTGGACTTTGATGAGCAGATTGATTTAGAATTAGACTATTTAGAAGCAATTAAAAAATTATCTCAAGAAGCAAATTTTTCATTGACTCCAAAATTAGAACCGATGGTGGTAATATGGGAACTTCCCCAAAATGTGTTTATTGATTTTATATATCAATGTATGAATATGGTAACACCATCTGGAAAAAAAGCAATTAGCAATACTAAAAGATTTATGGAGCAATTTTTATCTACACATTTTGCTTCACCTGATGGTAAGAAGTTTAGCCCAACTACCATTCGAACTATTATGACTCCATCGAGATATGAGAAGCGACCTAGTCCGGAAGATAGGATTCACTTGGAAGAAATTATTAAAAAGTATAATGACGCAGAAGGTCTTAATAAAAAAAGTAAGAATTAGTAAGACCTTCTGAAATCTCAATACAAATCAATTGAAGAATGCTTATGAATAAAGGGATTTAAGGTCTTAATTTGTAAAATAAGACCTTGAATGAAATCAGGCAAAATAGAAGCTTATAGATATATTTTTCATGAAAAACAAAGGTGAGAACTCATTTTAATGGATAATAATATAGAGGTCTTACTTTTAAAAGTAAGACTTATTAGGATTTTTTATAAGATGAAAAATAATTTCAAAAAGGAATCCTTATGAATAAAGGGTTTCAAAATTATTTTCAAAAAACATGGTCTTAACTTTAAAAAGTAAGACCTAAACTGAACTAAAAAGCCCTTTACTTTGCTTCTGACATTTATGAGTTCTATGACGCATTTCGTGTTTAGAGTCAGAAAAAAAATAAAACCAACGCTACCCTTTGGTCGCTTTAGTTTTTACTTTTTCCTGACCACGAAATCCGCCATAAAACGGTTTATTTATTCACATTAAAAAATTCATATTATGGAAGCAGTTATTTTAAGTAAAGAAGACTATGCAGCAATCGAAGCGGATTTAAAAGAAATCAAAACACACGTCAAAAAGATTACCGTACCGAACGAATCGTTTGTTGATAACAAACAATTTACAAAGTTGATGGGCATCTCATTTCGTACCGCTCAAACGTGGAGAGATGAAGGTAAAATCGGTTTTAGTCAAGAAGGGAAAAAAATCTATTACCGACTTTCTGACATTGAGAAATTTTTAGAAGACCATCATAAGCAACCTTTCGCCATTTCAAAAAAGTTAGATGAGCTTAGATTCTAAACTTTCCAAATCCACAAATGTGGATTCTTTCAGCAGACTATAAAACAGATTTTTTTAAAACCTAAAAAATGACTTCTGACGATCAGAGGTCTGGGAGAGGTATGTCCTTAACTCATTTTATCACGATTAAAATTAAACATACTTATGTCAATAGTCACTTTATTCGGATACCCAAAAAGAGTCGTTTCCGTCTTACCACTTATCACTTTTATTAGTCAAATCAAACGTGGAAAATACGAAGATATGATTGAGCGATTTCGAGATATGCACTTGCGAGAATTAGATACCTTGATTGATTCTCAACGTAGGATGATTCCAAAATTTTCGATTGCAGGAAACTTTAAAGTAGAGAATCGACAATTAGAAATAATCGATTACTCTGGGTATTTATTTTTTGAAATAAAATATCTACATCCTAGAGAATACGAAAGCGCCAGATCATTTTTGGTGAGATGTCCTTATGTATTTGCCTGCTTTAAAAACACGATGGGTCATGGGATTTGTTTTATTCTAAAATCAGAAGAGAAGATAGAATCTCATTCAAAAGTGTTTAGAAGAGCTTATCGATATTTTGAAAAAAAGCTGGGAACTAAAAGGCTTTCTAAAGAGGGAGGAGATCTTCAACATCTGTGCATGATGTCTTTTGACCCCAAGGCTCATGTTAACATAGCCAGTATTTCATTTCCATTACGAGCTCGAATTAAATATTAAAACCAATGAAACAGATAACCATTTTTAGAAAGTTCTCACAGGTTATCGGCAGTCGAACTTTGCCAGAAATTTTGAAAGCGATTCAACAAGGCGTCTATCGAGAGGAAGTCCTCGCCGTGCGTAGAGCGGTTCAACGAGGTGACCGAAAGATAGCTGACGAAACAAAGAAACAGTTGCACGCTTTTACGATTTCTGGACGGTTCGAAGGTGGTCGAACGATGACTAATTTAAAGGAGTATTATCCCTTTGTGATTTTGGATATTGACAAGTTGGACATGATGAACTTGCAACGTGTTCAAAAGTTGATAAAGGAGATTCCATATACAAGAGCTGCATTTTTGAGTCCAAGTGGCAATGGATGTAAAATCATTGTTACAATAAATTCAAAACATACTCAACATCTTTCTGCTTACCTTCAAGTGGCAGAATTGTATGAAAGAAAACTTCGGGTGAAGATTGATAAATCAGGAAAGGATGTTACTCGCTTGTGTTTTTTCTCCTATGATGAAAATTTATATTCCAATCCAAAAAGTAAAGTGTTTGTAGTGAAAGATACCATCGTTAAGACATTGTCTTTTGATGTAAAAACTGAAATTGAAAAGCCTATGAATGTTTTTCCTTTGCCAAAAAATAAACTGCCTTCCGGACAGGCAGGCAATACAAGTACGGATGTCAATGCTCGATTAAATTCTTGTTTGGTTTTTACTAAAAAGAAAGAACAGTATGCAGAAGGCAATAGAAATAATTTCGTTTATCTCTTTGCTTCTAATTGCAATCGAGAAGGAATTACTGAAAGTGAAACGCTGAATTTTGCGAAGCAAGAATTTAATTTACCTATCAACGAATTACAATCTAGTATTCGAAGTGCCTACAATCATCATGGGATGGAGCATGGAAAAAATCAAATGAAACGTCAAGCGAAACAATATCAACAGTTGGATGCCCAAGAATCTTTTTATGATTCAATGACACAAACACCTTGCTTCCCGAAAATGGTCTATGAGCAATTGCCAAGTATATTGAAAGATTGTTGTGAGGTGTTTGATACAGATAGGGAAAAGGATGTTTTCTTGACTGGAGCACTTGGAGTTTTGAGTGGAAGTTTAACGGAGGTGGATGGTATTTATGATGGACGAACGGAGTATAGTAATATATTTACATTTATCATTGCGCCTCCTGCCAATGGAAAAGGAGCATTGAAATATGCAGCAATGTTGGGTGATGCTTTTCATAATAAATTGAGAGAAGAGCGACAAGTAGCGGTTACAAATTACCAACTACAAATGACGGAATACCGCTCGGCAGTTCGTGATTTTACCAAAGGAAAAAGAAATGAATTTCCTGAAGAACCAGAAGTGCCGGAACTAAAGTTATTTTTTATTCCTGCTAATTCTAGTTCAGCGATGATTATCAAACACTTACAAGAGTCAGGCGGAATTGGCGTGATTTGCGAAACGGAAGCAGATACGCTTGGAAATGTTTTGAAACAAGATTGGGGTGGTTTTTCTGACTTGCTACGAAAGGCATTTCACTTCGAGCCGATTTCTTATAGTCGAAAATCTAATGACGAATATATTGAGATTCGTGCGCCAAGATTGTCAGTTGCTTTGAGTGGAACGCCTGGGCAGGTTTTTCAATTGATACCTTCAGCGGAAGATGGATTGTATAGTCGGTTTTGTTTTTATGCTTTTAATACTGGAGTGAATTGGAGAGATGTTGGAGCATCGAGGAAGCTAAATTTGAATTCCTTTTTTGAGAAAAAATCAGAAGAGTTTTTAACTATGATTGAATTTTGGAAAACGAATCCTGCACAATTTACTTTGAACCAAAACCAATGGACTGACTTGAATCAGCACTATGAAAAATTGCTTCATGAGGCAAGTGTATTTGAAAGATGGGAAGCATTAAGTATCGTCAAGCGAATGGCGTTAGTCTTGTTTCGAATAGCAATGTTGCTGACTGCAATTCGAAGATTTGAATCCAAAGACTGGACAGCAGAATTGGTTTGTCAAGAATCGGATTATCAAATTGCGAAAGCTTTGGTAGAAGTTTATCGAGTGCATGGTTTCTTTTTGTTTGGAATGTTGGGCAAAGCTAAAGGGGTGAATTATCATCAGCTACCGAATCGGAAGAAACAATTTTTTGAAAATCTGCCTGACCGATTTCAAAGAAAAGAAGCGGTTGAAGTGGGTGGTAAATTAGGGATTAGTTCGGCTTCTGTTGGTCGGTGGTTAAAGCAAATGACCGAAGTTTATTTGGAGCAGTCAGAATACGGGATGTATCAAAAAGTAAAAAGTGATAAAGTTGATAAACTGAAATCTGTTTGATTTGAAGGAGGGTAAAGATAGAAGTTTATCACTTTATCATTTTGTAAAAATTATGTATTTTGAAATTCTTGTAATTGCATTGTTTTTCTAAATCAACATTTTATAGGAAAAGAATTCTAAAGCAAATGAGCCAATTTAAGCACGGGAAGGTATAAGGAAAAGTGGGCTATGATAAACTTGATAAAGTTGAGCAACTTGTGTCTACTACTGAAATAAGTTGACATCAAAACTTATTTTATTGTGACTAAAAGTTGGAGAAAATCACGGGTGTATTCGGTGGAATTTAAGAAGAAATTAGTTCGAGAAGTAATTGATGGAGGCTTCTCAGCCCTCGAAGTAGCAAGAAGGCATGAAATAGGTAAGGCATCTATTTATCGTTGGTTAGATAAATTTGGAGATGAAATAATTGGTAACTTTGAATTGAATAAAGTCAAAGAACAAATGTCATCACCTCCAAAAAATGAATCAAATAACGAAACTAACTCTTCTCGTATTGAAGAATTAGAAGAGGAATTACGAATAGAAAAATTAAAAAGAGAGGCTTATCAACAGATGATTAAAATAGCTGAAGAACGATTTAAAATTTCCATCAAAAAAAAGTTTGGCACCAAACGGTCCGACAAATGAAAGAGTTACATAACAATGTTTCGATTGATGAACTCTGTGGATTGTTTGGTTATACTCGACAGAATTTTTACAAATCCAGTAAGACTTCTAAAAAGCGAAACCAATTTGAAGAATTAATTATAGATGAGGTCAAAGCCATTCGTATCGACCAACCGAGAATAGGTACCGTAAAATTACAATACCTAATTAATCAAAAACTTGGGAGTCAATATATAGGTAGAGACAAATTACATGGACTATTAGGAGATAAAAATATGTTGATTCGTCGTCGAAAAAAATTTCGACCTAAGATGACAAATGGTAATGGAGAAAGCTTGTATTCCGATTTGCGAAAAGGATTTAAAGTACAGAGAATCAATCACCTATGGTGTTCCGATATTACCTACATAGAATTAAGAACAAGACAAAAACATTGTTATTTAGTTTGTGTAACGGATGAATATTCTCATTTCATAGTTGGCTCTCATTTGGGATTACAGATGAGAACCTGGCAAGTACTTCAAGCTATGCAAATGGCAGTTGACAGCCAATTAGAAGAAGGGCAAGAAGCTTTTTGAAACCTCTAATTATTCATTCTGATAGAGGTAGTCAATATAAAAGTATAGATTTTAAAACTCGTGCTAAAAAATGGAATATGCGATGTAGCATGACTGCAGCAGGTAAGAGTTATGAAAATCCAGTTGCAGAAAGGTTAAATGGCATACTCAAAAATGAATTACTGACTCAAGATTATTTTAATTCTTTTGAGGATGCCCAGAAGGCGATTACCAAAGCCATCAAAATTTACAATGAGTATCGACCCCATTTGAGTTGTAATATGTTGACACCAAAGCAAGCACATCTGGATACTGAATTTTTAAAAGTTCCATTGAAAAAACTTTGGCGTCAACGAAAGAGAAAGTTGAAATCTAAAAAATAAAAATGGTCTATGTTTTTTTACTGACATTAACAAAACGTATGAAAGGTCAAAAGAGACCAACCTTTTTATTTGCCAAAATATGGAGTGTCAACCTTTTTCAGTAATATTGAAATGTGACAACCTTTTTCAGTTTATATTATATAATCTGTCAACTTATTTCAGTAGTAGACATTGATAAAGTGGGGAAGTTTATCACTTTATCAAGTTTATCAAGTTTATCATGGGGGTGTTTTCTTATAACTAGGTATTTACCATTGCAAAATAAAAATTGGGACAAAGTTTTTTTTTATTAAAAAATCTGAATGATATTTTAACCTTTATCTATCTATCACAATAGCTTTCCTTTATATTGTTCTTTTTACTAATAAAGTAGTATTTTAGTGGCTTTTTACTTTCAAATCACTTCAATATTACTGAAAACAAAATTTATGAACTATATTTTTTTTGGAGAAGAGTTTAGTACTAAAATTAAAGACAATCAAAAGAGAGATTTTATTTATGCCAAAATAAATAATCTTAAACATGTTGAAAATTTGAATAATCTCAATTCAATCGATTCTTATAATAAAGGTATATACGTTCTTAAATTTTCAAAGACCAATCTAAGTAGAGTCATTATACAAAAGAAAGAGTTAAGTATTAATGAAAAGAGTATATCAGTTCTTTTTGTTAGAGATTTTATTTCCACTAAAAGTTTTGATTATTACTGGGGCAATGTTATCCACCCTCAATTAAGAAATGGGGAATGGATTAAAGAAAACAATTTAAAAGAAGAAGAAGTTGAATCATTTAAACAGGAATATTTAAATAGAATAAATAATGCTTTGGTACAACGAAAACCATTACCTGAGAGATTAACTAAGTGGTTGAAGAATTTTCAGATAAAATTAAAATTTGACGTTTTTGAAAGAGAAAATTGGGTGCTGTTTTCAAATGATAATACTCCCAATGGACTAAGACCTAAGGATATTGATAAATTTAAAAAAACAATAAAGAAACTTCTTTACAATGGTGATGACAGCGGACTAAATATTAAGAAAGTAGTCGGTGCCTCAAATATTTACGAAATAATTAATGAAGAAGATAATATAGGTATAGTGATAAGTGATTTTTCAAATATTAACCAGAATAGAGTAATTCTTTTACACGACGGGGCTCATTTAGGTGTTCAAAAAGATAGATGGAAAGAAGCAATTAATAGAGCACAGAAATCTGAAAATGATATTGAAGCGAACTTAGAAGCGATAAGTAAGGATGCTTTTAGAGCTTATCCAAAATGGATATTAAAACAAGACGACGATGAATATTGGGATGCAATTCAGAGGCATGATGGTACACATAATTTATCATTGCTTCCAGAACAAATTAATTTTTTGAATTCATTTGAATTTCCAACGTATATAAATGGGCAAGCAGGAAGTGGGAAGTCTACAATGTTATATTATTTATTTGCAAATGTAATTTCATATAAATTATCGGGTGAGCTTAAAGGAGACATAATATTTTTAACTGAAAATGATAATTTATTAGAGCACACTATTCAAAGTGTTTGTGGTCTATTAGCTAGTAATCCCGAGTTCGATTTTGGTTTTAGCTTAGATGATAAGATTACTGTTAAGAAGTATTTTTCGTCTTTTAAAAATTATTTGTTGAACATTTTACCAGAGGAAGAAAGACGTTATTTTACAAATGAAAGATATCTTGATTTTGCAAAGTTTAAAAAACGTTTCAACAAACAATATTCAAATATTTATAAAAAAATTTCTGCTGAAGAAGCATGGTTTGTAATTTCTACATATGTATATGGATATGATGAAAATAAGAAAATTGATTCAGTTGAAAAATATATAGATATTTCTGAAGGCATACCATCTAAATTTAGGATAATAGACGAATTACAATTTAAAGAAATAATAGCTTCGACTCTACCATTCTATAAAAATTTAATAAGTGAAGGTTTCTGGGATAAAACTACTCTAGTTCGAAAAATTAGAGAATTCTTTCCTGATGAACTACCAAAACAATATTCCGTAGTTTTTTGTGATGAGGCGCAAGATTTCAGTAGGATTGAATTGAGACTTATTTTAAAGTCATCAGAATATACCAATTTTAATTTATCACAATCAACACAAATTCCTATTGTATTTGCAGGGGATGCATTGCAAACGGTTAGCCCTATTGGCTTTTCTGTAAGGCGTCTTCAACAGATGTATTATAATACATTTAAAGAAGCTAATTTCACTTATGATAAAACTAAATCCACATATACTCCAGAATATAATTACAGGTCAGTTGAACCGATTGTAAAACTTGCCAATGTTGTTCAAAATTATAGAAAAGAGAGCTTAAATGAGGATTTTACATTGAAGCAAAAAGCAAAAAGATACTCCAATCAAATTCCAATATTTCATACAAAAGAATGGTTGTTGCTAAATGAGAATAGAATCCTTTTCAATAAAAAATTTAAGTATAAATCTTTTATCGTTCCTGTTGATTTAAATGAAGAAAAAACTTTCATTGATGGAGAGGAATTACTTGATTCCAAAATATTTCCTGATATCAAAAGTAGCATTGATGCAAAAGGTGCTGAATATTCGCAAGTTGTGGTTTATGGCTTTGGAAATGAGTATGTTAAAGAATTTGGGACTTTAAACTGGAATACAAATAAGAGTGATTTTAAGAAAAAATTCTTTTTCAATAAACTTTATGTTGCTCTGACAAGAGCTCAAAATGAATTAGTTATTATTGACAACGAAAAAGGATGTGAAGAATTTTGGAAGCCATTATTGGATATTCCTGAGACAATTAGTGACCGATGGGAAATTTATTCAGATTATGAAGATATCCTTTTAATTAGTCCACAAACAGGTCTTTATGATGTTGCTGAAAGCACAGAAGATACTGCTTTGCACAATGCAAGGATTGATAAAGAGCAAGGAATAAGAGACAAGAATATTGCTCGATTGATTGTTGCTACCAACATATTTTTAATTCTAGGCGAAGATAACGAGGCATATATTTGTCAAGGTTATGTAGAGCAAATTAGGAATAATTGGGAAAGTGCAGGAGATAATTTTTTGAAAGCTAATGACTTAGAGAAGGCAGCAAACTCATTTTTTCTTGGCAAAATTTGGCCAAGACTTGAATTAGATACTCATAAATTAGAAGGAAATAAGCAAGAAGTGAGATTACTTATAGCATCCTTAATGAAAAAAGGAGACTGGACAGAACCGGAATTAAATAGGATTTATGAATTACGTAATAGTTTGAATGAGATAATTAGAAATATCGAATGGTATGAAAAAATTAGTGAAAAATTATCTCTTTATGCAACAAGCCTGAATAGTCTTGGGGAAAAACGAGACTTAGCAATTATATTATCAAATATTGTAAATGATTATGATTATCATTTATTAGATACGATTGCCAATTTATATTTTGAGGTGAAAAAATTTAGTCTTGCTATAGAAACCTGGGACAAAATTTATTTTGAAGAAAGTAATCCATCTTTTTCGGCAAAGTATGTTATAGCAAAAATTGAAAATGCTAAGGAAGAAAATAATATTCAAGACGAATTACTTTGGTCTGGTAGATTGTTAGATTATTATTCGGAAATAGATGAAGGAAAAATAATAAAGTTAAGTAACCGAATATACGAAATGTATACACTACAAAGAGAAATTTTTGACAATAGCAAAGTAAAAGCTGAAATGTATAGCAGCCTATATAGGGCGATAATAAATCTTAATGAATTTTCAGTATTGAGTGAAATTGGAAAAGTTGTTGAATCTTCATATCCTAATTTAGAAGGAATAAAGAAACTCTACTCAGATTTAATTTACACTTGTAAAAATGAGGGGGTTAGTATTTTTTTAAAAGAGCGTTGGGTTAGATTAAAATTAAAGGAATTAAATTTTTGGGATGAAGTAGATAAAAATTTAGTTTTAGAAAAAATCAATAAAGATTTTTTAGAGAAGGGTTTTCCTTTTTCAGAATCTAATCAGCCTTGGACGATAGAAGAATTGAGTGATATTAATGATTCTCCAGAAGTTATTTCAGCAAAACCAAACCCTCATCTTAAAAATATTGAAATCCGAAACTTTAGGCGATTTGAGAAAATTGAACTTAAAAATATGGGGCAATTTAATCTTGTTTTGGGAGATAATAATTCAGGAAAAACTTCTCTGCTTGAAGCTTTCTTATTTTCTCCCGACCCAAACATTTCTTTTTTAAATTTTCTTTATGCTAATCAGCAAAGAAATAATAATGCGCAAAAAGAAAGAAAAGAAACTTTTTATGATAATATGGTTTTTAGAGATTCTAATGATAAACAAATAAAGTTTATTTTAAAAAATGGTAGAAGATTTTGGAGTTATATTTTAAGGTCTCCTAATAATAAAGAACTTGACTCTAAAGAATATGATAAACGACATTTTTTAACTATTGAATCTAGTTCAGGTGAAAGTCAAACAAGTGAGCACATAGATATTCATTTAAATAGCTTGCAAGACCCTAATATTTTAAAAAATATCCCTTTCATTCCTTTTGGTAAAGGATATTCTGAAAAGATAGCTTCTGTTTATTTAAGTGAAATAGGAGGAGAAAGAAAATTGCGGGAAAAATTTAATAATCAATTAAAAATATTCATTCCAAATATTGTCGGTGTAGTCGCAGATACAGAACAAGATATTATTGAGATCGAGGAAGAGGTTAATGGAAATGATTATAAATATCCATTACATAACTATGGAGAAGGAGCAAATAAATTGTTTAGGATATTGGTTCAACTGCATGCTGCAAAAAACGGGAGATTAAATATTGATGAAATTGATGCAGGTATTCATCATTCTCATTTTAAAGATTTCTGGAAAATTATCCTAAGGACAGCCTTTGATTATAATGTTCAATTATTTGTTACTACGCATAATGAGGAATGTATAAAGTATTTTTGGGAAGTATTGAATGAGCAAGCATTTGAAGAATATCAAGAAAAGTCTAGAATTATTACATTAGAAAAACATGTCAAAACGGATGAAATAATTCCAATAATTAGAGACTATAAGAGTATGAAATATGCATATGACCATCATTTAGAAATCAGAGGTTCACAATGAATAGAGTGATAAATTTGTACGTTGAGGGCAAAGGGGATATGGGGTTCATTTCTCAATTCATTACTTCTCGTTTTGGAATTGAGTTCGATATTGATTTTGATAATTTAAAAGCTAATTCAATAACTGATTCCCCCTTTAAATTAAATTTGAGAGTTTATGATTCTGAAAGTGGGAATGGAGGGATTGATGGAACTAAAATTCAAGATTTAGTTGAAGAAATAAATACAGTCAATCAGCCAACTGGGATTGAGAGTTTATTATTACTTGATGCAGATACAGATAAACATAAAAACCCTATTGGTGGATGCGAGGAAAGAAAGAAATATTTGGAAAGGTTAAAACAGAATGAAAATTTTGAATATTTTTTGATACCGAATCATTGTGATGACGGCAATCTTGAAGATTTATTGAATTCAATTATTAGTGAAAAGGGAACTCCTTTTTATTCTTGCTTAGGGGATTATGTAAATGGATTGAAAGGATTGCCAGAAGGTAAAATTCCTCAAGGTGTTATAGAAATAACTGATTTCAGTAAAACTCAAATTGAATGGTATACATATATGATGTTAGGTAAGTCTAATCAGTCTAACAAAAAAACTGGAGTCATAAGAGATTATTTAAAAGATGAATTATGGGATTTGAATTCGTCATCATTAGACCCATTATTTGAATTTTTAAAAAAAAACTTTGAGGAAAAATAGTTTTTTTATTTATATAATTTTTATGAAATATTTTCTAATTAAAAAATCTTCAATTTCTGAAATATAATTATATCTGCATATTAAATTTAAACATACATGTGAGAAATACTAATCATCCAAATTAGTAAACCAACATCATTCTCGAATGAAGCTCACTCACAAATTTTTAGAAGCATTACAACAGAGGCTAAAAGTAGGAAACCGAAATAGTGTTCACCTGAATGCTATTTCTAAAACTATGAAATATCGATTTGATATAAATCGACTTGCCCATATTCAACCATCTTATCCTAATAATTTTTTGGAGGAATTATTCTCCAAATCTAGTTTTACATTTCCCATAAAACTTAAAGATGCCCTTCCTAATACTATTCCGCAAAAACTTTCTGACATTGCTAAAGGGCTTAATGAACTTTGTAGTCAAGCCAAAGATATAAAAGGCGAAAGGGGAATAAATTCTTTTGGTTTTGGATATCCGCTTCTAGTCCGAAAAGATTCAGATAATAAAATTATTGTTGCTCCTCTTTTGATATGGAAATTAAGAATTGAAACTTCAAAAAAAATGGACACATGGTTTATCAAAAAAACTAAAGATGATTCCGTTGTTCTGAATGAAGTATTTCTCAATCAAATTGAATCTGAATTGAGTTTAAAACTTGATAATATTCAAGAAGATGATTTTGAAAATGGAGTGCTCTATAAAGAAAAAATATTAGAACTCTGTAATCAGGTAATTTCAGATTTGAATCAAAGAAAGGTAGATGAATCACAAGAGAAAGAATTTGGATTTAATATAGGTACTTGTAATGATTTACCAGCTAAAAGTCTTTTGGATTCCATTACAATTGATGATGCCGAGATTTATTGGGGAGGTTTGTTTTCTATTTTTGAAACCCAAAAACAAAGTATTATAAAAGAATATGATATTTTATTAAAGGAAGAAGAACCAGAAATAACTAATTTAAATTTTTCAAATTCTCACTTTCAGTCTTTATCCTCCATTCCAACTGACCCTTCTCAACAAAGCGTATTAAATTCTCTAAAGTCAAAAAAGAACATCGTTATTCATGGCCCTCCAGGAACGGGAAAAAGTCAAACGCTGACTGCTATTATTGTTAATGCTTTAGAGAACAAGAAAAAACTACTAGTCGTCTGTGAGAAAAGTACTGCCTTAGATGTGTTATACAAAAACCTAAAATCTGCTGGATTAGAATCATTGCTAGTACTGATAAGGGATTCGAAAAAAGGACGAAGAGAAGTAGTTAACAAAGTTCATGAAATCATTAATAATAAACTTTCCGAGGATGTTGATACATTTATTGCTGAAGAATTAAATACTCATTTAGTTAGAACCAAAGAGTTAATCAATGAAGTAAATGATTTTCACAAAAGTATAAATAGTCCTGTTTTAGGTGGGAAAGACTGGACAGCTACCGTGGGTGAATTTCTTAAATATAGAGATGATATTCATTCCCGTCCAATCGCTTTAGAATTAAAGTCAGACGATTTTAAATTTCTCCCAAGTGAGTTGGAAAGTATAAATGAATTACTAGAAAAAGGCGAACCGTTGTTTTTTGCAGTAAAACCTTTTCTGGCAAATTGTCCAATCAATCATTCCAAGTTTTTAGGGGATAGTCCATATCAAATTGAAGAAGATTTACGAAATGATCTTCTTGATTATAAAGTATCTGTTCAAGAAATCCTAAAATTGCAAAACCAATTCCTAAAGGATGCACGCAATTTAATTTCAAAAAAATATGCTGAAGATTCTGTTTTTATGAATAAGCAGATTTCATTTATTTTTGACCTTTGTAATAAATATTTTGGAGATGAAAGATTTATGAATCGTCAGAAAACAAATAACCCATTATTTAAATTCTTCACTTATTTTTCTGAGAAAAAAAGAGAATTGGTTCATGACCAAAAAGTTTGTTTACAGGAGTATAAGGAAATGTTTTCTTTCATTCGGAATATCCAAAATTTCCCAATTAATTCAGACTTAATAAATCATCCTTCTAATTTTCGTACAGAGATTAATGAAATTGGAAAAGCACTAAATATTTGGATTGCCAAATCTAAAGTTTTGATAGATGAGGAGATGGAACAGTTAGATACCAACGAAACTGCTAAAAACCTTCCCTCTTTTGTAGCGTTACAAAAAGCTTTTGAAAAATTGAGAGGTAAGATTTTGAATGATGATTGGTTTGATGAAGGACGCTTTCATGGAAATAATATTTCTGAATTTATTGAGCATTTGGATTCGGAAATTTCTAAAGTGACTGGCTTATTAGAAAGTGGTAATACTGCATTTGAAAAACTACATCGATACTTTAATTTCATGAATCAGCTAAGTGAAAAAGAGGATATGATTATAGTGGCTCTACAAAATTATTCTGGTTGGATTTCTATTTTTAATTTTTACTACCTAGATAAAGTATTGGCTCGAAATTATAAATCTGAAAATATCTTCGATGAAAATATTTATGAAAAACTTGAGCGAAAAATCAAAAAAATCAAAGCCTATCAACCTCTGAAAATTTTAAATTATTGGCTTGGTGAACAAAAGAAAAGAGTTCAAGTTTTTAATTCGAAGAGTGATAGGAATGTCAAAAATTTATATAACAAGCGGAGAAGTGAAAAGCATCCAAGGAAATCTTTAAGGGTAATTATAGAAGAAGATATTCATCTTTTTCAGTCATTCTTTCCCGTTGTATTTACTACTCCAATTGTTGCAAGTACCTTGTTTGGGGAATATCAAAATACAGAACCTTTTGATATAGTTTTGTTTGATGAAGCTTCTCAATTAAAAATAGAAGATACGTTGCCCGCATTATTGAAAGGGGAACAAAAAATCATATCGGGAGATGAGCATCAAATGCCTCCTTCAAAATATTTTAAAAACAATAATGAAAATATTATAGAGGATGAAGGTGAAATGAATCAAGAACTTGAAAGGGAAATTGAGTTGGGTAATGACTTGTTAGACTCTCATTCTCTTTTGGAATTAGGTATGAAATTATCATTTGATGATGAATATCTAAATTTTCATTATCGTTCTGAACATCAATATTTAATAGATTTCTCAAACAAAGCATTTTATAACAATCGGTTGCGTCCGATGCCAAGTAGTTTTGAACATCCACCAATTGAGTTTACCCAAGTAAAAAAAGGTGAGTATAAAAACAATGCAAACAAAAAAGAAGCTCAAGCTATTTTAAATTTTTTAGTTGACCTCGAAACTGATAAGGAAGGGAAATATGATTCTGTTGGAATTGCAACTTTTAACCTTAAACAAAAAACGCTGATTGAAAAAACTTTAAATGCAAAAGCAGCCGTCGATGACGACTTTTATGAAAAATATAAAACTCTTGAGGACAATGGGCTTTTTATCAAAAACCTAGAAAATATACAAGGAGACGAACGGGACATCATTATATTATCGACAACTTATGGGAAAAAAAAGGATGGCGGATTTTCTCAAAATTTTGGTCCTATTAATCAGGCAAAAGGATATAAGTTATTGAATGTAATTATCACAAGAGCGAAGAAAAGAATAATTGTGTACACGTCTATTCCTCGAATTAAATATCAAGGTTATCAAAAACTCTTAGCTGTTCAGGGTAATAATGGTATGGGCGTTTTCTATGCTTACCTTACTTATGCTAGAGCAATTAGTAAGAGAAATTTGGAATTAAAGGAACAAGTTTTAAGAGACCTTTCTGCTCAAAATAAATCTATAATTTCTAATTCCTTTTCGATAAGTAAAATATCAAATCTATCTTTTGAAAAGGAAGTTTGTCAAATGTTATCACAATATTATCCTTCGCAAACAATTAAAAGTCGACATCCATTTGCTGGTTTTGAAATTGACATCGCTTATATTCCCAATAACAATGACATAAAATCTATAGCTATTGAATGTGATGGAACTAAAAATCATTTAAGTGAAGAAGCATATCTCTATGATTTGCAGAAGAAAAAAGTATTGGAAGAAAATGGTTTTGTAGTTTATCGGATTTGGTCAGCTAAATGGTGGAGAGATTATAATGGTGAACTAAAATCTCTTGTAGATTTTATCAATAAAAATGTAGGAATTACAAATGAAAATCCCCCTCCATCAAATGCTTCTGTTGTAGATTTATTTGGTAATGAAAAATTGGGAAAGACAAAAGACGGACTGAAATGAAGCTGCTACGAGTGGCGGCTGATTAGGAATGTGTTTAGCTTGAGATGTTCAGGCATCTTTTTGAGGGTCGGTTTTGTAGCGTTAGGAAAAATGGTTGAACATCGCAACGGATGAGCCATTCCTAATCAGCTGCAAAATGGGATTTAATTTTATAACACAAAAAAAGCCTCCTGACTATTCAATCAGAAGACTTTCGAAATTTTAAAATGAAAACAAAAACTAAGTTACTTCCATATCATCCGCCCCAATTCCTACCTCAATATCATCACTTCCAATTCCTCCTTTGATGTGGCGTAATTCATCCTTGGTTAATTGATTCTTAGGATTTTGCAAATCCTTTAATTTTTGATGCTTCATAATTTGAAAAGAGTTTTATGGTTAAGAAAATAATGAAGCCTTAAATTATGATTTTTGGAGATGGTAAATGAGTTGGAGTTGTCAGGGGAAAAGGAACAATGTAAGTGTATTGTTATAGGAAAAATGAGGAGTAGATTGCTCTACTCCTCGGCACTTGATGAAAAATGAACTATACCAATTCTTTAGTCTTAGTATTATTTTTCTTCGCTTTGGTCGGTTGTTTTTTGACCTCGGTTTTAGTTGCTGTTTTGGTAACTGGTTTCTCTTCTAAAACTGGACTTTCCTTTTTAGCTTCCAATTTCAAGTCCTCGTCCGTTGGTTCTACTGGACTGGAATAATGGATTTTGTAGGTGCTAGGAATCAATTGAGTATCACCTCTAAAAATGTAGGTGTCTTTCTGTTTGATTTCATTTCGGAGCGTATTCATCGTTTCAATATCTTCTACCGAAAGCATTTCATATTTGAACGTGGCAATGAAATATTTCTGCTTATCAGCATTTTGTTTCTCCTCATATCCAATTGTCCACTTCGCATCGGTCGGTGCAATTTCATCATAGTACAAGGCTTTAAATTGCTCTCTAAAATTGTCCAAAGAATAGCGATGAAACATAAAACAACAAACGTGTCCTTCCTCATTTAGAAAATAAAACTCGCACCATTTCTTCACACCTTGTTTAAATAAATCCGCTTCCAAAGTTCTTATCGCCAAAGGGATAACTTGGAACTCTTTTTTGGATTCGGTGACAGGTTTCATTCCATTGAGATTCAAAAAACCTTTGGACAAATCGAGGTGATAATTTCGTGGACTTCCTGCGAGGTACAAGAGTTTTGAAATGTCACCAGTTTCTTGATTGATGAATTTTTGAGGGTTGGAGTTTGGTATTAAATTTTTCATAATTGTTTGTTTAAAAATTAAAAAATTGGTTAAAAAAAACCTGCTGCTGATTTGAGATTTTAATATTCCGATGGATATAAAATAGTGGTGTAGCTTCTATCTCGTTCGGTTATAATCCATACTTTTTTATCTGAATGCCTGGATTGTAAATCTTTGGGTAAATTGTAAACTGATAAAATTCGTTCTCCTACTTCAAGTGCTTCATTGTTTGATTTCCAATCTTCTTCGCTACAATCCCCCCAATCCTTGTTACGATGTCGGATAATAATTTGCATCAGGAAAAGTGCGAATATGGAATTGGCTTTAGCTGCTTCGTTCAC
>CAYGRM010000098.1:0-18464 GCA_964352225.1 uncultured Saprospiraceae bacterium
TAAAATAACCAATTAAGAAAACTCCTAACAATACACTTACGAGTCGAAACCACCATGTCTGCCAGAAGGGTGGGAGGATCGTAAAACTCATTTCAAAAGGTGTTTCATTAGCTATTCCATCTTCATTAAATGCACGCAAATAGAAAGTGTATTTGTTTGGTGGAAGGTTGTTAAAATCAGCGGTATTTTTTGGACGTAGTGGTGTCCATTCATTGCTTGCACCTTCTAGTTTCCATTGATATAAAACCTTCTCCGGATTGGATAAGTTAATTCCCTGAAATTCAAATTCTAAATCATTTTGATCGTAAGGTAATTCCAAACCTGGAAGAATTCCACCACGAGGATTGGCCCAGTTTTTAAACTCGGTTTTGCTCAATGGCTCATAGTTTAAATTGACTGCGGAGATATTGACAATTGGCGGAATTGGATTGTTGGTAGCACTATTTGGGTTGTATTTGGTCAAGCCATTCATGGTGCCAAACCATAGGTTTTCCATGCTGTCTCGAAGAGAGGCATTTTGACAAGTTTCAATGCCTACGAAACCTTCAGACTTGCCGAAGTGCTTGGTTTTATTGATGTTGCCGGTTTTATCAAAAGAAAGTTTATCTAAACCAACTTCTGTTCCTACCCATAAATTTTGCTCTTGATCAACCTGTAAAAGATAGACATTATTGGAAGCTAAGATCTTACTTTCTTCTCGGTCATCGATGTAAGAAAAAGCATTTATATTTTCAATATTAAAAGAGTTGCGATACAATTTTAATTTACAAATTCCTTTGCTTGCCATTCCAATCCATAAGTTACCATCAGCATCTTCCGTCAACGATCGAACATTATTATCAAGCAATCCATCTCTAGTGGAAATAGTTAAAATCGATTCATCATCTTTAAAAAATCCAATTCCATTGTCCCTCGTAGCAAACCAAATTCGTCCTTTTTTATCAAGATGCAAATCGGTAATATTTTGACTTCCCAATCCCATTTTTCCTTTGCGATATTTTCTAAAAGTTAGATTGTCTCGATAGCGATTTGCTTGAGCAATTTGTAAGCTATCGATGTTTCCAATCAAAGGAGGAGAAAGTGAAAACTCCTCTCTCAAAATCGTAATTTGAGTGATGCCACCTCCTGCTGTAGCAACCCAAATTCGCCCTTGATTATCTTGAATAATATCTTTGATGAAATTGCTAGTCAAACCTTCTTTGCTAGTAAAAAATTGAAAAGTGTTTTGATCAAAAAGAGCTAATCCCACACCTTCTGTTCCAATCCACACACGGGATAAATTATCGACGAAAATGGCTTTACATTTTACATCTGCAAAACCTTCATCCGCTCCAAAGTGAGTGAATTTTTTTCCATCAAAATAAGAGACACCTTTATTTGAACCTGACAACCAAAAATGACCAGATGTATCTTTTGCAAGTGCGTAAACTTGATTTCCTTGCAATCCATTTGAAGTATTGTAATGAATAAATTGCTGCCCAGAATATTTGCTAACGCCACCACCCGAAGTACCTATCCAATAATTTCCCCAATGGTCTTTTAAAATATTTCGAATATGATCATTAGCTAAACCGTCGGACTCATTGAGGTAGGAAAAGGTGTTTTCTTTTGGGTTCCAAATAGTCACACCTTTGTTTTGTGAGCCAATCCAAATTTGTCCTTCATCGTCTGCAAACATAGTCGTGACTAAATTACTTGCTAGTCCTTCATCTGTTCGGAAATAGGAAAAATAACTTCCATTGTACACATTTATGCCACCATTGAAAATGGCGAAATACATGTTGTTTTGATCATCTTGAAAAATATTTTTAATGTTATTGGCAGAAAGACCATCAGCGATTTTAAAATTTTTTAAAACCTTTTCATCACGAATTTGATAAGCGCCACTTTCGTCTGTTCCAATCCAAAAATTATCTTTTCGATCATAAAAAAAACAATTGACGCGTGAAGAAGGAAGATGGTAATCGGTGAATTTTTCACCATCAAATTGATAAGTTCCTTGAGAGGTTCCAATCCAAAATTTGCCCAAAGGATCTTGTGAAATAGCGGTGATAAAATCACTTTTAGGTAAGTGAAAATTTTGGAACGCTTGTCCGTCAAATTTGCTGAATCCTTTTTGGGTTCCAATCCAAATATTGCCTTCTTTATCTTCAAATAAGGATTCAATATAATTGTTGACTAATCCTTCTCGAGTAGAATATTGGGTGAATTTTTTTCCATCAAACCGACAAACTCCTCCTCCTTGAGTTCCCAACCAAATATATCCATATCGATCTTCGATCATCGCATAAACCTGCGATTGCGCCAAACCTTCACTTACCGAATAATTTTGAAAATTAAATTGTTGTCCGTAGATAATTTGCGGAAAGGATAAATTGGAAAGGATAAAAAGTAGAAAAAGGAATATTTTTTTCACCAGCAATAGCTTATTTTTTTGGTAAAAATAAGAAAAAAAATGAGGAGTCAAGCGACTAGCCTGACTCCTCATAACAAAAAAAGACCTGACCAATTTTCTTAGCCAAGTCTTTTTTTATTTCTCAATACCGTTTTACTCCTTCAAGTAAATATTAAACATCGAGCCTTCGTTGACTCGGCTACGCACTTTTACTTCGCCATGATATTTATTTACAATACTTCGAACAATACTCAACCCAATTCCAATCCCTTTGCTAGAATTATTTAATCGGTAAAATGGGCGGAATAACTTTTCAGATTCCTCGTCATTTTTGAGTAGCATTCCTTGAGCATTGTCCTTGATTCCAAGGAGTAAATATCCACCTACTTTTTTAGTTTTTAATGTGATGTGTAAAGGTTGTTTGTCCTGACGGTAGGTGATAGAATTATGCAACATTTGGAAAAGTAATAAGGACAATTCTGATGCATTGGCTCTGATAGATGGTTCTATAAAATTAGTGGTAAATGTAACTTCGCTTAGATCAACATGTGTACTCAATTCAATTTTCACTTCCTCTAGTAAATTGTTAAAATTTACTTTCTCTTTTGTTTGATTCATTTCTGTTTGGACATCGACTAAAGTAGATAAGGCATTAATTTTTTTTGCCATTTCATTAGTCGTGAATTTCATTCTATTTAAAACGTCGATCTTTTTTTCTTCCTGAGGAAAATCTTTTAGCAGATCTAAATAAATTTTTAACGCTAAAAGTGGACTTCGTAAACTGTTGGCAGCAGCATTAACCATATCGGTAGTTTGAGGTTTTTCAGTTAGCGCTTTAGAGAATTGTTCAATAGACGCTGAAGGTTTATCTCCAAAAAGATTTTCAAATCTTTTTACCTCTTCGTGGTAGTTAGTGATAATAGTCATGGGAGAAATTTTTGTTTAAAGTTTTTCAAAATCGGTTCATAGTCATTTCTCAGGGTTCGGAATACGAAATGGTAGTATTATTGTTTTGTATAATTTGTTATATCAAGGATTAAGCCATTTTTTTATTTAGATAAAATCATATGTTTTAATTCTTATTTTTCTTTCTAATTGGTTTTCGGAATAATTGAGATATTCATCGTTTTGTAATAAGTGAAAAATCGTAGAAGCATTATCACCTCGAACCCATTCTTTTAATATTTGTAATAGTTTTAAGTCTTTTGAAGTTTTTTCATAAAAATCCATGAACTCTTCGTAGACGGCTAGATGGTTTTGAGAAGGTTGGTTTTGAGGTGCGAACTGTACATTAATTTGATATTCTAAAAATTGAATTCTAGAATCTAAAATAGAAAATACAGTTGTGGCAAGTGTAGCTGGAGGTTGATTAGTTGTAATTGTAGCAGTCTGAGAATGCATAAAGTTTGTTTTCTAGTGTTTCGAAAAAAAATTAAATAGGCCTGAAAATGAACAGACTATCTATTACCATCAAGTTATCGTTTGATGCATATACTAAAAAAAAGAAATTATCGAGTTCTCAGATTTGAAAGCGAGTAAGGGGAGTGACGCTATTTTGTTTTATGAAGACCTGTGTTAAAAATAATTTAAAGAATATATTTATTTACTTAAATTATAATTAATCAAATATACAATACATTGATTTACAATGCAATAACAAATTAAAAATATTTTAAGTTTGATTAATTTAATTTGTAAAAGGTAGGTTTATTGAAGATAATGGTCGGTTTTATAGAAATTATTTTATCAGGTAATTAGGTTACTGAATGTCATAATAAGGTTTAAGATGATTTCATCTGGTTATTAAGTTAATGAGTTATTAGTCGGACAATTTATTGAAGCACCACTTTGGGTATAATTTAATAACCCATAACTTAATACCCATTTATCCATGATCAAATGAGTTCATTTAGAAATCATGATAAAGATTAATAGATTGGATCAATCACAACTAATTTTCCCAATTAACTAATTAGAGGTCCGATTTAAACCTGCTTTTGCTTTTTGATGAAGACTATTTCGATATTCATCAGGCTTGATAGACAGACAAAGGTTGAAAAACTCTTTAGCCTTTTCCTTGTTTTTTTTGTATTCATAAATTCGCCCAATTTGGAGTGCTGAGTTGCAAGCAAAATAATAACTTGCATCACTTCCACGATCAATTGTGGTTTGGTAATACATAATTGCTTCATCATGTTTTCCTGTATTATGTGCGAGGCGAGCTAACCGATAGGCGTACTCTAATTGATCTTTTTGAGTATTAAAATCTGCCAATGTTCGTTTTTTCAATAACTTAAAAGCACGATCATAATAGCCTCCATCAAAAAGCAATCGAGCTTTTAGTAAAACCATATTGGGGATTTCTCCGACATTGGCTTCCTTTTCAGCATTTTTGTCTCCGCCGATAATTGTAGCTCCTTCGGTTTTGCAAAATTTGATGTAGTGGACATAATTAATTTCATTTCCTTTAACGAGTTCGTACCAAGCAATTTTTTGATAAGCTTCTTTGATATAATTTTGCCCACGGAAGTTTTTAACATATCTTTTTAAATAAGTACTCGCATCTCGATCCAAGCGATACAATTTGGCAAGGCCTAGCATATAATCTAAAAAGTGAAATTTAGCATATTGATTTCCTTTTGGACGATTTTCTAGAATTTCAATTGCCTTATCATTTCTGCCGGTGTGGATAGCAATATTTCCTAAAGCAAAACAAATTAAAGGATTGGATGTCGGGTCTAGTTTTTTATTTTGAATAATTTTCCAAGCAGAGTCCATATCATCTTTGAGATGCAAAACCAAAAATGCATACATCACTAAAGTTTCTTCCTCAAACATAAATGGATTGGATTGGGCATAAATCAAGATTTCTTCCATCTCTTTTTTACCTTGTTTGATATTTCCACTCATTCCAGAAAGTAATTTAACACCCCATTTATATTTGTCAGGAATGGTTCCAACAATGGCGTGTAGCATACCCAGACTTTTTTTGTTGGCTACAAAATCTGGAAATTTCTTTTGGTTGCGATTCAGTAAATCATAAGCTTCACTCACTTCATTGAAAGCATTGAAATATTGTTCAAATTTTAATCGAGCCAAAGCCCATTGCAATTTAATTTCTGCTTGACAATATAGATAGTAAGGTGATTTTTTATCTCCTTTTCTGATTTGTTTGAGGCGAGAATTTTTATTTTTTTCGAGTTGTTTAAACTCAGATTTATCTTCGTTAATAAAGACGGTAAAGAAGTCAATATAATTTTCAATAAAATAGACGATTTGATTCTCAGGATCTTCCCTTTTTATTTTTTTAATATCTTTTTTTGCTTCTTCGAATCGCAGACTCATCGCCTTTTGGTAAGCTTCAGTTGCCAAAGGAGTAAATTCAAAATGCTCCGCGTTGGCAAAGAGGGAAGTCAAAAAGAAAAGGGTAATAAGGAGGTATTGTTTTTTCATGTTTTCTTAACGTAAAAAATTAGAACAAGTTGATGTGAGAAACCAAAAACCTCATACTTTAGTCTTGACCAAAACATGAGGTTTATTTTTTGTTATAAAAAAATCAGATTACATTCCTGCATTGGTCAACGCACTTTCTGCCAATTCCATCAGTTCGGTATGATAAGTTCCACCTTCCGTTCGTGCCATCACTCGTCCTCTTTGATCAACCCAGACTAGAGTAGGGTAGGCTTTCACATCATATAATGCTGCGAGATTTTGTCCATTTCCTTTTTCCCCATCCACTTTATAGCTGATGAAATTTTTGTTGAAAAAATCTGCAATATTTTTATCAGGGAATACATCTTTATCCATCATTTTGCAAGGCGCGCACCAAGTCGCATAAAAGTCGATGAAAACTAGTTTACCTTCTTTCTCAGCTAGATCGAGCACATCGGAAAGTGTTTCAGACTGCACAAAATTGACTCCTTGTTTTGGATTACTATCAGAGGAGACTGTCGCTTTTTTAGAGCCACCACATTGTGAAAATAAAAAAGGACTTAAGATCAAAATGGTAAAAATTAATTGTTTCATATTCATGTGATTTTAGATTTCAAATTTAACGAAGATTGAGTTAATAAAGTTGTTTTTTTAGTGAGGAGTTAGTTCATCATTCATCGCTCCAAGCTTCTCTTTTCCTGAATTTTTACATATCTCAAAAAAACGCCCCAAGCCATGATTGCACTTATGATAAATCCCACTTTTCCATCCAAAAATCCAAGCTGAATAAAATAGTGTTTGATAAATCTAAACAGGGGTTTAAAGTACAAATGAAAAAAAGTGACCCTTGGTGTTTTTTCAAAATGATCTTGTGCAGACCAATCGCTATATCTTTGCATTTTTGCTAAAAAATGATCGAGATCTTTATAAGTGTAATGTTCTAACTTATTTTTGAGTCGACCAACTTTGATCCCTTCCGTCATAATTTCCTCATGAACTTGAACATTGTCGTATCGGCAATTTTTATTGATCAATCGAATTACAGCATCTCCTTGCCAACCGCTATATTTTACTTTTTTCCCCATAAAGAAACTCTGCCGTGGAATCCAAAAGGCATCTTTTTCTATAGGTTTTTGGAGTAAGGAGTTGATTTCGGTTTTTAATTCAGGAGTCACTCGCTCATCTGCATCAAGGATCAAAATCCAATCATGAGTTGCCTGCGGAATCGCCCAATTTTTTTGATCAGCAGGACTCACATATTTTCTTTGTAAAATTTTAGTAGGAAATACTTTTGCTAATTCTACCGTCTCATCTGTAGAAAATGAATCTACAATGATCAATTCATCCGCCCATTGCACAGATTCCAAAACACCTTGAATGTGTTCGGCTTCATTGAAAGTGGTGATGATGACGGAGATTTTTTGCATAAGTAATAATTTAGTGATGAGTGATGAACTATGAGTGATGAGTGTTCTTGCATGCGAATTACTTCATGGGAATACTTATCATTCATCACTCATAGTTCATCACTCATCTTTAGAGTTTCCTGAGGCGATAAAATGTGGATTTAATAAATTCTCTTTGTTATATAAAAGCGGTTCATTCGTTTCGGCATGCAAAACTTTTCCGCCAGCTTCTTCCAAGATAATTTGAGCCGCAGCTGTGTCCCACTCCATTGTGGGAGCTAGTCGAGGATACAAGTGAGCTTCGCCTTTTGCTAAAATTAGAAATTTAAGAGAGCTACCGGTGGCCACTAATTCAGGTTGATCAAGCTTATCCACAAAGTTTTGAGTCGCTTCATTCAAATGAGAACGAGAGCAAACAACCCCTAAGTCTTTATCTTTTTTAGAAAAAACGGAAGCATGTAATTGGGTTGCCTGCCTACTGTTCAGGGAGGTTACATTTTCCTTTTCCAAAAATGCCCCTTCATTTTTCACAGCAAAATACATTTCATCTAAGACGGGTGCATAAACTACCCCGAGCACAGGACGTTGATTTTTGATCAAAGCAATATTGACGGTAAATTCGCCATTCCGCTTGATAAATTCTTTCGTTCCATCCAATGGATCGACCAACCAATAATGTGAATATTTTTTTCTCTCTTGAAAATCAATGGATTTATTTTCCTCAGAAATGATTGGAAATTTTACTTTCAAGTTTTCTAAACCACGACAAATGACTTCATTGGCAGCTTGATCGGCAATAGTTAGGGGAGATTCGTCAGCTTTTTGTTGCACTTGAAAATCATCTGAATTATCATAAATTTTCATTATCGCATCTCCAGCTTTTTTAGCTATTTTTGCCACTTCTTTGGCAAGATTCATGTCGTACATTAGTTGGTGAATTTATTTAATGTGTTTTTTCTCAGAAATAGGTTCATTCATATGAGCACATAAATGTAAAAATAATAAAATGAAAAAAGTTCTAGTATCAGGTGGTTGCGGGTATATCGGAAGCCACACGATTGTTGATTTAATTGATAATGGATTTGATGTAGTGTCGGTAGACAATTTTGTCAATTCCGATCCAAAGGTACTTAAGCGAATTGAAAAGATAACTGGGAAAAAAGTAAAAAATTATAAGATTGATCTTTGTAATGAAAAAAAGTTACAAAAGGTCTTTTTAGAAAATAAAGATACCGTTGGGATTATCCATTTTGCAGCCCTCAAAAGTGTAGGAGAGTCGGTGGAGAAACCACTTTGGTATTTTAAAAATAACTTAAATAGCACGCTTAATTTATTGGAAGCAGCGAAGACCCATAAAGTGGAAAATTTCATTTTTTCCTCATCATGTACCGTTTATGGAAATGCGAAAGATTTGCCTGTTACGGAGGAAACTCCATTTTTGAAAGCAGAAAGTCCATATGGTTTGACGAAGCAAATGGGAGAAGAAATTATCGAATCTTTTGCCAAAGCAAACCCAAAACATAACTCTATTTTGCTTCGATATTTTAACCCAGGTGGAGCTCATGAGAGTAAGTTAATGGGAGAAGCTCCAAATGTTGCATTGAATTTAGTTCCTGTAATAACTGAGCAAGCGATTGGGAAACGGAAATCAATTACTGTTTTTGGAGACGATTATGATACGAGAGATGGGAGTTGTGTGAGAGATTATATTCACGTGATGGACTTGGCGAATGCGCATACCAAGGCAATACAATACTTAGTGAAAAAGAAGAATAAAAAGAATTGCGAAGCTTTTAATTTAGGTATTGGAGAAGGAGCGACTGTGCTGGAAGTGATTCACGCTTTTGAAAAAGTGTCGGGTAAAAAATTAAAATATAAAATTGGCCCTCGAAGAAAAGGAGATGTCATTGCGATTTATTCTAATTACAAAAAAGCAAAAACTCGCTTGAAGTGGCAACCAAAAAGGAATATTGAAGATATCATGCGAACGGCTTGGGAGTGGGAGAAAGTACGCTCAAAGAAGTGATTTCAAAATATATAAAATTATACAAGATTGCCTTGATAGTCCGGATGGACTATCAAGGCTTTTTTAAATATATTTTAAAAACAACAACTTGAAATGATATTTTCGTATAATAATTTATGTGAATATGGGAGAGGCGGATTTTTATTGAAAAATATATAACTAATTGATGATCAGATGAAAAAAGTAACGTTTATTTTTTTATTGACTATGTTGACTACTTCAGTTTTTTCCCAGAAAAACGAACAACCGTATTTCCAACAGGAAGTCAATTACGATATTCAAGTGACGCTAATTGATGAAAGTCATACCTTAACAGGAGTAGCTAATATCGAATATATCAATAATTCACCTGATGAATTAAATGAAATATATTTTCACCTTTGGGCAAATGCTTACCAAAGTCAGCAGACCGCTTTTGCCAAGCAGCAAATTCAAAATGGAAGTACTGATTTCTTTTTTGCGGAAAAGGACGAAATGGGAGGATATGAAGATGTCGAATTTAAAGTGAATGGGAAAAACGTGGTTTGGGAGTATGATCAAGAAAATCCAGATATCGCATTGTTACAATTAAATGAAAAACTTTTGCCGGGAGGTCGCATTGAGATTCGAATTCCTTTTATCATAAAAATTCCAAAATACTTTTCTCGCTTGGGGCATGAGAAAAATGCATATTATATTTCACAATGGTATCCGAAGCCAGCAGTTTATGATCGAATGGGGTGGCATCCGATGCCCTATTTGGACATGGGAGAATTCTACTCTGAATTTGGAAAATTTGATGTCAAAATCTCATTGCCTGAAAATTATATAGTCGCTTCTACAGGTCAATTGCAAACTGAATCAGAGGTAGCATTTTTAGAAAAACGAGTTAGAGAAACGAATAAATTTATTGCAAAAAAATATCCAAGAGGTGCTGATCGGTCTATTCCAATTTTAGATAAAGATACTTTTCCAAATTCTTCCGATCAGTTGAAAACCATCCATTTCACCGCTGAGAATGTTCACGACTTTGCTTGGTTCGCTGATAAAAGATTTTTTGTGCAAAAAGGCAGGGTGGAATTGGGACAAAATAACAAGGTAGATACGTGGGCATTTTTTAACCTTGCAGAATTTCATTTATGGTTAGATGCCACAAAATATTTAGATCAATCGATTCAGTTTTATTCTCAACAAGTTGGTGTCTATCCTTATCCGCAAGCTACGGCTGTGAGCAATCCTTTTGCCAATTCTGGTGCGATGGAATATCCCATGATTACATTGGTGGATAGGATGTACTCGGCTGAAGACTTGGATGTGGTGATTGCACATGAAGTGGGGCATAATTGGTTCTACGGAATTTTGGCATTTAACGAAAGAGATTATCCGTGGATGGATGAGGGCATCAATTCTTATTATGAAAGAATGTACAAAGAGAGATATTATCCAAATTCAAACAATAGTTTTTTGCCTAAAAAATTACAATCGAAAGGAGAATTGGGCATTTTTGATGCTATAAAAATTTCCATGCAAAGAGAGAAAGTTCATCAACGGATTACGACTCCAATTGAAGAAATGACAGAAATGAATTATGGATTAGGAGTTTATGATCGTACGGCGGATATTTTAAAAGGTAGAATCATGCCATTGAAAATGAAAAGTTTTTTTACCCAATGGAAATTCAAACACCCTCAACCTGAAGATTTTATCAAACACTTTGATTTAGAAAATGATCAAGCTTTTGATGATTTGATGAATACAACTAAAACGGTTGATTATAAGATGATAAGTGTTGAAGAGTCGGATGGATATAATTTGAAGATCAAAAATAAAGGTGGTATTGCTACTCCATTTCACTTAACTATGATTTTGGAAAATGGCGAAGAGGGAAGAGATATTGAAGGCTTTGTAGGAGAAAAAACGATTTATGTCAAGACACCTAGGAATGGAGCAGTCAAAGAATTTATTATTGACAAAAACCGCAACATAGTTGATCTCAATCGAAAAAATAACAATATACGCACGTATGGTGCTTTTAGGAAATCTGAACCTTTTCAATTGAAGTTTTTAGGGGGAATGGAAAACCCAACTCGAACAACCTTGAGTTGGTTACCTGCATTGGGTTGGAATAATTATGATAAAACTATGTTGGGTGTGGTATTACATAATAATAGCTTGACTGCAAAGAAATTTGAGTTCGCGATTGCTCCAATGTATGGATTTGCAAGTGGGAATTTGGTGGGGGAAGGAATCGTAAAATGGAATGCTTTTCCCAGCTCGAATTTATTTCAACGCATCACGTTGAGTTTGAATTCCAAAAGGTACACGTACGATTATGATTGGGACGAATCATTTTATGATAACTATTTAAAAATTGCTCCGAAGTTGGAATTTGTGTTTAGAAAAAAGAAATTGATTTCTAGTTTACGACATTCCGTGTCATTTCGGCATGTGAATATTACCTTGGATAAAGGCGTTTCAAATGCTGAGATGAATACTAGAGAGAAGGAAAATTATTACGTCAACGAGTTGAAATATACTTTTGAAAATACAAATGTGACGGGCCCAATGGAAGCGAGTTTGACAGCTCATCAAGGGGATGGATTTTTAAGAATTTTTGCCAATGCAAAACAATTTTTCTCTTATGGCAAAAAAAATAAAGGCGCAACATTAAAAGCATTTGCTGGAGTGTTACCTCAGTTAGATGATAATGTGCCGATTCGTGCAAGCTTTACGTTTAGCGGAATCACGAGTCGACTTGGGCAGAGGGATTATATGTTTGATGAAAATCTTTTAGGACGAAGTGAAGGAAGAGGAAATATTGAAGGTAGTGATGATGGTATTCTTTCTCAACAAATTTTTAATCGAGATGCTGGGCTAAAAACGTTGAGTGATTTTGGTTCTTCACAGGATTGGATGGTAAGTATGGGAGCAAGTACAACGGTACCTGGTCCGTTTCCAGTTCGACCATATGTTGACGCAGTTATTTATAAAGATTTTGATAGTACTGAATTTGCGTATAGTTTAGGAATTGCAATTGTGGGAATTCCAGATGCATTGGAGATTTATGTTCCTATTTATGAAAGTGCGAAGGTGAAGGAGGGAACTAGTTATGAAGTAAGGGATAATTTGTGGAAAAGAATTTCCTTTTTGATTGATTTGAATGGATTGAAAAAGAAGGGGAAAGAGGTGGTTAAGTTTTATTAGTTTTTTTGGTTAGGTAAGATATCGGATACCTTTAAGGTATCCGATATCTAATACTAAGAACATCATTTCTTCACCTCTAACTTTGGTAACTTCGAAATAATCGCTCCCAACTTCATCGCCTTGCCAGAATCACCATCAATTTTTAAGCGACCTTGGATAAATGCAGTTTGCAAATTCATTTTTCCTACACCAATTTTCATCAAGTGTTCATCCTTGATAATGAAGGTAGCATCAGGATCTTTCGCTTTTTTCTTTAAAACAGTTCCTGGAGATTTATTTAAATCTACTTGCCAAAAAGTTTCCACATCACCCGTCACATTAAATTGGAATAAACCATTATCCGGTTTAATAAACTTTGCAGCAGTTTTTAATTCTTTTTTGAAATGGGCAAATAAAGCATCAGATTTAGCCTTGGTAGCCTTCTTCGCAACTACTTTTTGTTTACCTCTTTTCAAAATATGCGCTTCCAATTCATTCGCAGACTCTCGAATATAACGAGTGAAAATATCAATATCAGGCATCGTGTTCGCATCCGAAGTAGGACTAATCGTGACAAAACCATTATAACTTAAAATCGTAATAATCAATCCCATGCCATCCAAAATTGGAGCCATTCCTCCCACGGTCAACAAACGATGACCATTCAGATACAACGGAAATTGTGGGCCAGGAACATTCGTAATCGTTACATTAAAAACAGGATTATGTAATTCTGAAATATGAAAACGAGAGTACAACCTTGCCGCTTGATTAGCGATTCCAAAAGGAACAGCCTCTGCCATACTTGCTAAAGTTTTAGCACCAATTGCTTTTTGGTAAGTCTTACCCCGAACTGTATTTTCATGAATAGCTTGCAAACGTTCGATCGGATCTTCAATATTGGTAGCCAGTTGAACTAGCATAGATGAAACCTGATTATCAGTATTATCTTTTTCTGCTTCTGTCCGAGTAGAAATAGGAACCATCGCTACCAAAGGTTTGTGCGGTAATTGCTTTTTCTCTTTCAAATATTTTCTCAAGGCTCCTGCACAAAAAGCAAGGACGATATCATTCATGGTCGTTCCCATGATGTTCTTTAATTCTTTAATTCTTGCCAAATCTAAAATGGCTGTATTCCATTTTCGACGTCCCGAAACAATTCCATTCAAGGGAGATGGGGGAGCGGTAAAAGGGGCAGTAGGTAACTCCATTCGTTGTACTCGAGTTAACATACCCGCTTTGAGTGATCCTTTGACCGTTTTTGAAAGTATCTTTGGTAACTTTAAAGGATTGCCTGCAAAACTTATCGCGCTTTTCATCACAACCGAAAGCTCATTTGGAATTGGTTTTGGATTGAATGGTCGAGGGGCAGGAATTGGCTGTTTTTCTGCAGTAAAGTCAAAAATTAAACTCATCATTCCTGCTCCAGCCATTCCATCAATCGCTACGTGATGAATTTTAGAAATCACAGCAACCGAACCTTTTGGTACTTGAGGCACATTGTCCAAACCTTCCACAAAGGTAAAAGACCACAATGGTCGATTTTGATCCAAGTGCTCACTAAAAACTTGCGAGGCAATTTTTCTCAACTCTTTCCAACCTCCCGGCTTAGGCAAAGCAACATGGTGTAAGTGCAAATCAACATCAAATTCTGGATCATCTACCCAATAAGGATAGTCAATACTCATCGGTGCATACACTAATCGCTTTCGCAACTTTGGAATCATGTGCAATCGCGACATGATCGTTTCTCTAAAAGTTTCAAATTTTAAATCACCTTCAATGACAGCTACACTTCCAACATGCATTGGACTCGTAGGAGAGTCGATATATAAAAATGTGGCATCCATTCCAGAGATGGATTTCAAGTTAGGGTTGTCAAGGCTTTTAAGCAGTTTTCCAAACATAGAATTGTATATTTTTAAAATTAATTTCTTGTAATATAGTTTGTTCTTCGAAAAAATCTATTTTCAAATTAAGTGAAAATTAGAAATAATACTCCAAGCAATCGCTTCAATTTTACTTTAGTAAAAGTATCTTTCTAAAATCAAAATGGTTCGACGTCTAAAGTAGTAATAAACCTGCAAATATAAAATTATGTTTCCCAGATTTAATGCTAAAATTAAGTTTTTAAACGAGTTAAGTAGTTATGCAAGATTATTCATAGAATTTTGCTTCGCTACTTACCTATCTGTAATTTAGATTTGGTATTTTTACCATGGTTAAGTTTTCATTTATGAAAATGGGCAAGAACTTAAAAATCAAAATAAATAATTATGGCTGTAAAAAAAGATGAAACCGCTTCTTTCATGTTGCGATTTACTCAAAAGATTTTTAAAAATGATGAAGGTGAACCTCAAGTCCAATGGCGAGGAAATATCCGTCATGTGCAAGGTGGTGATGAAAAACGATTTTCGGAATTTGATGATGCAGTAAATTTTATCCAAGGAAAGTTGGCGGAGATGACTATTCAACAAATGGAAGATAAATCACCTGAAGAACAAAAAGGTATTCTGTCTAAGAGTTTTGACCTTTGGAAAAAAATGACGTTGAATGCGCCAAAGATGGTGATGGAAACGATCAAAGATCCAAAGAAAGGAGTCGAAAATATTCAAAAGGAATTTCAAGAAGTAAGTGAAGCGATTTCTCAAAAAGTCGAGGAAACCATTGCACAACGAAAAGTGGATGTTGATGAATGGCGAGGTGTTTCCAAATCTGATCACAAAGAAATGATGGAATTGATGGGGAAAATGTCGAAAGAGGTGGCTGAGTTGAGTAAGAAGGTGAATAAATTGTCTAAGAAATGAACATGCATTGATGAGTAAAATTGAAAATCAAATTGTCGATCTAATTGCTCAAAAGAAAGGGGCATCCATTCACGTGCAGACTTTGGGTAATTTCCAAATTTGGCGTGACGGCGAAAAAGTCTCGTCCAAAGAGTGGGGGCGTGACAAGACGATTCAATTGTTTCAATTTTTTGTAACTGCTCGCCATCGCCATAGTTTGCACAAAGAACAAATCGTGGATCGACTTTGGGAAGATGCTGATGGAAAAACGGCTGACCAAAATTTCAAAGTTGCCCTCCATGGAGTCAACAAAGTTCTCGAACCCAATCGACCTAGTCGAACAGAACCCAAATATATTTTACGACAAGGGATTACCTATCAATTGAATCTAGAAGAAATTTGGATTGATACGGAGGCAGTCGAGAAATTTATTGCACTCGGTAACCAAGCTCTAGGAGATGCTCCCGAAGTTGCCATTAAAGCTTACCAAGAAGCCATTGAATTATATGAAGGAATTTATTTGCCCAATCGATTATACGAGGATTGGTCGAGTGAAGAACGAGAGAGGTTACAAGTTTTGTCACTTGGAGCGATGATTACGTTGAGTGAATTATTGTTGGAAAAAAATCCAATGGAAAGTATTCGTTTTGCACAAAAAGCCTTGCTCATCGATCATGCTTGGGAAGATGCCTATCGAGTGCAAATGGAAGCTTATCTCCAAAAAGGTAATCGGCCGATGGCCATAAAAACTTATCAACAATGTGAAAAAATTTTGGAAGAAGAGTTTGGAATTGAACCTTTGCCTGAAACACAACAACTCTTGAAAAAGATCAAAGGAATAAAGGCCATTTAGTCGAAATATCGATGTCAAGATTATTATAATTTCCTTCCTGTCACACTTTAGCCTGCCGCTGAAAAAAGTTAAAAATTATTTTTTTCATATTTATATTTAAAATAATGTTTAAAACATAGTAACTTAGCGCAACTATTACACTTTTTTAGGAACTGTGTGTTATAAAAAAAGAAAGCTTTAAAAACAACGCCAAAATCGAATAATATTTTTTTTTAGCTAGAAACAGTAGCAATCCTATGAAACACCTAAAAAAAATAACCCTCAGCATATTTTGCATATGTTATTCCATAGGCATGTTTGCGCAACCGTATCGGGTACAACTTGCTGCCTACGTAGAGAAGGTTCCTTTCTCTTATTTTTCCGAAGCTAATATTTTTGGAGTTTATATGCTGACCGATCAGAATAATATTTATAGATATTATATTGGTGAATTTCGGGAGAGAATTGAAGCGGATTTATTAGTAAAAGAAGCTAGGAAAAAAGGATTCAAAAATGCATATGTAATTGATATCGAGGAGCAAAGACAATTGTGTGGTAAGCCTTGTCCATATATCTCCCCATCTTCAACCTATTCCGATGAATCAACAGAAATACTGAATTTACAAAATGTATTTTTTGGATTTAATCAATCAATATTAACTTCAGAGGCCAGAGATGCTTTGGATAAAGTCGCAGCGGTATTGAACGCGAACCCAGACCTCAAAATATTGGTTTCAGGCCATACCGATTCTAAAGGATCAGCTGAATATAATATTTTGCTTTCGAAAAGAAGAGCAAGAAATTCTAGAAATTATTTAATTAATAAAGGAATTAAATCAAGTAGAATTAAAGCAGAGGTTTTTGGTGAATCTATTCCTGAAAAAGAGAATATTGATTCGAGTGGAAAAGATGATCCAGAAGCGAGGAAGTTCAATCGGAGAGTCGTTTTAGCGATTTATGATCCGAATAATGGACAGATACCTTTCGGTAGAGGTGACGAATAAAGTAAGCCCAATACTTGCAAAAGTATTGGGCTTATTAGTTTTTGGAAAAGAGTTAATTATTCAAATATTCTACTTCGATCTTTAAAGACTGCCCCTTACTCAGAGATACTTTTTGATTACTTATTACCGAGTATCCTTTCATGGAATGGTATTGCAATATTTGTTCAAGTTCGCTCACTTGATTGCCTGAAGCATTTTTGATTAGGATAGTTTTTACCTTCCCCTCAGAAAAATAAACATTGAATTCTTGAGTTTTCAATTTTGGATCAGTTGCTTGATATTTCAATTCCACCAATTGACCTGAATTACTCATGGTGCTGTCTACGGTATATTTATCCAACCAAGCAACTTTATTGATATTTGAACTTCGAAAAATAGTTAGATCTTTTTCCAAGTCGAATGTTTTCAAAATTTGTTCGTCTACTTTTTCATTGATCTCAACTTTCTTTTTGATCGATTTTAAGTTAGACAGCTGAGCTATTTCTTTTTCTAAGAAATCATTCATATCAAAAAATGATTGATGCGATTTTTTGACATTTTCAACCTCGCAGGAGGTGCAAAATGAAATAGCTAAAATGATGGTAAACCAAAATATTTTTTTCAAAAGAATTTATTTTTTTGAACGACTCTTCGTAATTAAATTTTTTCCAGTCATGATTGACGGTTTTTTCAAACCTAAAATCGAAAGAATGGTCGGAGCAATATCCGCCAATTTTCCATCTTTAAGTTTGATTTTCTCATCCATGTCATTTCCAACAAGAAAACAAGGCACAAGGTTTTTGGTATGTGCAGTATGTGGCGTACCGTCTTCATTTATCATGATGTCCGAGTTGCCATGGTCAGCAATGATAATCGCTACGTAGTCATTTTTCAAAGCAACATTCATCAGTTTTTTGACACATTTATCAACGGTTACAGCTGCTTTTTTTGCGGCTTCAAAAATGCCGGTGTGACCAACCATGTCAGTATTTGCATAATTCAGACAAATGAAATTAGGTTGATTCGTTTTGATGTCTTTGATGATGGTATCGGTAATTTCGACAGCACTCATTTCAGGTTGGAGGTCGTAAGTGGCGACTTTTGGAGAAGATACCATGAGTCTTCTTTCGTTAGGAAATTCGGCTTCTCGACCACCTGAAAAGAAAAAAGTTACGTGTGGATATTTTTCTGTTTCTGCAATTCGGACTTGCGTCTTTTTTCTTTTGGCTAAAATTTCCCCCAGCGTGTCTTCCAAATTATCTTTTTCAAACAGTACATTTACATTTTTAAATTTCTCATCGTAACGAGTCATTGTAACAAAATGTAAAGGCAATTTTTTCATGTCAAATTCAGGCATATCCGTTTGGGTCAAAACTTCAGATATTTCTCTTGGTCGATCAGTTCTAAAATTAAAAAAGATCAGGACATCATCTTTTTTAATT
>CAYGRM010000099.1:0-3486 GCA_964352225.1 uncultured Saprospiraceae bacterium
TGCGACTACTGAAAACAGCAGATTTCGTTTTAAATTCGTTTCATGAGATTTTCTATTTATTCGTAAATATTTTCCTCTTAAATTCTGGCTTCTCTCCAAAATTAAAAAGTAGTCCGACTTCTATTTCTGTTGCTTTTAAGTAATTAAGAAGCTGAATTTCATTCTCTTTTCTCAAATCACTTGCAGCTTTTAATTCTAAAATAACTTCTCCCTCAACTACAATGTCTGCGAAATAATTACCGATTTCTTTCCCATCGTAAAATACTTTTATCTGCTTTTGTCTTTCGCAAAATAAACCTAGCTTCTCTAATTCTAAAAGCATTGCATTCTCATAAACCTTTTCCAAAAATCCATATCCAAGTTTGTTGTAAACATTATAATATGCCTTAATAATCACAGAAGTGAGCCAATCATGTTTCATTAGTTTTCGTTCTAGTATGTATAAATCAAAGAGTAATTAGACACAAAAAAAAAACACGAAGCAAGAAAAATCCGTGTCCATCCGCTTAAATCCGTCCAATCCGCGTTCCTATCCTACCTCTTCTTTTTCCGATTACGATTTTTATATTTCCGCATCACCTTATCATTATGCCTTCCATTCAAAATCGTTTTTTTATTATGCTTCTTTTTATCATTGATTAATTTTTCAATCAAATCCTCCCGACCCATCGCAGTCAACTTATCCTTAATCTCTTGAAAATTTTCTCTTTTATGCCAAAAGAAAAACAAATGTTGCTTCTTTTTCTCCTTTGGAGAAATTGCCGTATAAACTGGTTTCAAAGTATACGGATGCAAACCGGTGTAATAAATAATCGTCGCTACCGTCATTGGAGTTGGGGTAAAATCTTGTACCTGTTCCAGTTTAAAACCCATCTCTTTTGTCTCAGCTGCTAGATTCGCCATTTCCTCTTCCGTAGAACCAGGGTGGCTACTAATGAAGTAAGGAATCAAAGGCTGATTCAATCCATTCTTTTTATTGTAATAATCATACTTCTTTTTGAAAGCATGGAAATGCTTGAAAGAAGGTTTACGCATAATTTTCAAAGTAGCATCAGAAGTATGTTCAGGGGCTACTTTCAGTCGTCCGCTGATATGACAAGTTACCAATTGCTCCATGTACTCATCTTCGCTTCCGTCTGAATTTTTATTATAACTATCCGCCAATAAATCATAGCGAATTCCACTTCCTACAAATGCTTTTTTCACCTTAGGATTAGCATCTACTTTTTTGTAAATATTCGTCAATGGCTTATGACTCGTATCCAAATTACTACATATCACAGGATGAATACAAGAAGGTGCCACACATCTATCACAGATAGATTGCACTTTTCCTTTCATTCGGTACATGTTAGCAGAAGGCCCACCAAGATCAGAAATGTAGCCTTTGAAGTCGGGCATCTCCGTAACTTTTTCCACTTCTTTCAAAATGGATTCCTCTGATCGACTCGAAACAAATTTTCCTTGATGAGCTGAAATCGTACAGAAACTACACCCACCAAAACATCCTCGATGCATATTGATCGAAAATCGAATCATCTCGTAAGCTGGAATCGAGCCTCGCTTGGCATATTTTGGATGCGCCTGCCGAGTGTACGGCAAATCGAAAGAAGTATCAATTTCCTGTTCCGTCATCGGAGGATAAGGTGGGTTAACAATTAAATTATAATCGCCACATCCTTGAATCAATCGCCTCGCATTTACCTTATTGGATTCTTGCTCGATGGTTTTAAAATTGGCAGCAAATGCTCTTTTATCTCGAAGACATTTTTCATGTGAGGAAAGTTCGAAGTCTTCCCATTTTTTCACTTTTGGTAAAGGTTCATTACGAGGAGAAAGAACTGCTGTTTGTGGAATATTTTTCAAATTAGAAAAGGGCACTCCTCGCTTCATCAAGCGAACAATCTCTCGCAAAGGCATTTCCCCCATTCCATACACCAACATATCTGCCCCACTCAAACTCAAAAAATTGGGAAATAATTTATCTGACCAATAATCATAATGGGTTACTCGCCGCAAAGATGCCTCGATCCCTCCAACCAAAACTGGCACATCAGGATAGATACTTTTTAAAATTTCAGTATAAACTTTTCCAGCATAATCAGGTCGAAAACCAGCTGCGCCACCAGGGGTGTAAGCATCGGTTGAACGTCTTCTTTTACTTGCAGTATAGTGATTCACCATCGGATCCATGCAACCAGAAGTCACTCCAAAAAATAAATTTGGTTTCCCTAATTTTTTAAAATCACGCAAGTCATCCTGCCAGTTAGGTTGTGGAATAATCGCTACTCGCAACCCTTCACTTTCCAAAATTCGCCCAATCACCGCCGATCCAAAAGCTGGATGATCGACATATGCATCGCCCGAAATGATAATGACATCTAAGTCATTCCATCCTCTCATTTCTACCTCTTTCTTGGTAATCGGTAGCCAATCTGTAACCGGTCGTTTTGAATCCATTTTTTTTAAAATTTTGAGTGCAAAGATACTACTAAAACATTAATATGGTTATAATGTTTTTTGCCGCTGACTTTTTATGTGCTCCCGCTGCTTCTATATGACTTTTCGCTGCTTTTTAATTTTCCTATGGAAAATATTATGAAGATATTGTTTAATCTCGAAACTCCTCCAACACCTTTGCATCGATCCAATAAATATTTCCCAAACCATTATCCGTTCCATTTAACCGACTTTCCAAGGCTTCATAATTTCTAGGGTTAGGTGAGTTATAATTACTCGTTCGATAGCTCGTCCAAAAGAAATATTTCCCATCAGGACTCATCATTGGGCAATATTCAAATTGGTTAGAATTTATTTTTGAGCCTAAATTTTTAGCCTTTGACCATTCCCCATCTTTCTTAAAACTAATGTATAAATCTCCTCCGCCCATATCATCTTCACGCCCCCAACTCATAAAAATCATCATATTTCCATCGGGCGAAACATAGGGATCACCTTCACCAGTTGGCGAGTTAATCGCCTCCCCTAAATTTTCAATACTGACAATTCCATCATCACTTCTTCTTGCTTCATAAATATCACCTCGACCTAATCCATCTTTATATTGAGCAGAGAAAAAAATCGACCCTTCATTGGTAGTCGAAACATAAAACTCATTTGCTTTGGTATTTAAAAAATCAAGATTAAGGGGTTTCCCCCAACCTGTCTCAGTTCGGTCAACTGCCCAAATATCAAAATCTTTTGATTGAGTGGTACTATCATTTAAAGGTCTTTGGGAAATAAAAAACATCCGATTTCCATCCAATGAAAATGAAGGATCAGCATCAGCGTAGCTGCCTGAAAATGGAGCAACTTCTGGACCTTCCCACTCGCCATTTTTATTTTTTTTCAGTTTTACAATCATCGGGATCTCTCCCTGTACTGTGATTTTGATCATAATCAACTCCTTGAATATTTCAATGAATAATAGTTTTTTTGTTTTTGAAAATATCTTGGGGTTTGGGGCAAAGCCCCATTAACAAAGAT
>CAYGRM010000099.1:3496-18341 GCA_964352225.1 uncultured Saprospiraceae bacterium
ACAATCGTGTAAAAATTTCGAAAAGGATCGGCAATGGTAAAATAAAATTCATTTCCGTCAGGAGAAAAAACGGCATTTAACTCTTGGAATTCTCGGGAGACAATTCCTTTGGCAAACATTTCTGCGGTTGTTCCAACGGTCAACCCAAAGTAATCACCTGTTGGTAATTTTGTCTTTTCGGTTTTGGTCGTTTCAGTTGGAGTGGAGCAAGACATTGCAAATAATAAGGTAAATACAAAAAGTAGATTCTTCATTTTAAGTTTGTTTTTTTTTTACAAAAATAAGAAAACCCACACGGTGTTCACCATGTGGGTTTTATTTTTTCATTCTCGAAACTGTGGTAAAATGAAAACGGGTTTAATTTGTAATGATTTCTTGATTTTGTAAGGTTAAAAACCCTTTTTCGATTTCACCATTTAATAAATCTTCATATCTCATGGACATTTCGTTTTCGTTTTTTAAAATAGAGGTAATGCTAGTGGTTCTCACCAGGTTGTCCCAATTCATGACTACATCGAAATTAGGGTTTCCCTCTCCCCCATTTTTGTGAAAATCTAAAATGGAATCTTGATTAATTTCTTTGGTTTTCTTTTTCCAATCGTCAAACCATTTTCGTCTCTTGGTTTGCCATTCTTCTGCGTACAAAGTTGAAGAGGCCCAAATATATTGTTTTGAAATATCTAACGCTGCAATATGTTTTTCTTTTTCATCCCAACGAAATTCATATAATTTTCCATCATCAAAAATTATCATGGTAAATGGTTCAATTCCTTCAAAATCAAATTTTTCAAAAAAATCATTCGCAGTTGGATAACTAAAAAAGTCCAAAGCCATGATCCCTCGACTCAATCGATAAGGTGGTCGATGTTTGTGTTTGATGAATGCACCATTGAGAATACAGACTAGTTGATTTTTATTTGAAATAGAAATCCAAGTTCCATTGGCTAAAGCATCTTGAGGGTACAACAATGCTTTTCCGTCAATCTTTTTTTCTATCATTCCAGTTGCAGAACGCTTAGGTGCTTCATCTCGATTGGAGGTAAAAATGAATCTATTTTTTCCGGTTGGAATATAAGTTACTGTGCACATAAAAATATCTTTTAAAATTCATTAAAGATACAAATGAAATTGCTTTTTGTTATTTTAAAAAAGAAATCCCAAATTCTTATTTGTGAAATTTTTATTTTTTACTGTGAATGTTTTGACTGAGACCTTTCTAAAATTAAAGATTAAATAGTTTTATCCATTCAACATTTGGATTAGGGAAATATAAATTCTACCTTAATTTTTATCAAATTTTTAACCTTCTAAAATCGCTTTTTAATGAAAGAAATTAAGCTCTGTAATTTTCAAGAACTTGAAGAAAAAAATCCTACTCACCAACAAGTCAACGGTCTCGATCTAGTTGTCATCAAATATGGTCAAGAAGTTTCGGTCCTTTATGGAAGATGTTTGCATCGAGGTGCTTTACTTTCTGATGGTCATATAAGTGGACATAATTTAATCTGTGGTTTGCATGATTGGGATTACAGATATGATACCGGTGTAAGTGAATATAATAATGACGAAGCACTAAATAAGTTTCATGCTGTCATCAAAGACGATTGGGTTTATATTGATGAGGATGAAATTAATGAATATCTCGTTAAATATCCACAGCCATTTAATCGAGATCAATACCTTGGTCAATATGCTGATACTCATCCTGAAAGTACGGAACCTTACACGGGATATATCAAGCACTTAGCTCAGCATGGTTTGAAAAAATATGGACACCACGGCCCTTCAGCTTCCATGGGTGTGGATAGAAATACTTTGCCTAAGTGGGAAAACATTCAGTTTCTCCCGGCACAATTAGCAACACGACCTTTGCTCGATCATGAAGAAGTCAAAACACAAGTTGTGATTGGAAAAAATGCAAAAAAGCCAATCGTTTTAGAAATGCCAATCTTTGTTTCGGACATGAGTTTTGGAGCATTATCAAAAGAAGCAAAAATCGCATTATCAATCGGAGCAGAACTTTCTGGAACAGGTATTTGTAGTGGTGAAGGTGGAATGATTCCTGAAGAGCAAGAAAATAATTCAAGGTACTTCTATGAACTTGCTTCTGGTAAGTTTGGTTTTGAATGGGAAAAAGTAGCCAAGGCACAAGCTTTCCATTTCAAAGGTGGACAAGGTGCCAAAACAGGAACAGGTGGACACTTGCCAGGACATAAAGTAACGAAAGAAATTGCAAAAGTGAGAGGATTGGAAGAAGGTCAAACTGCGATTTCCCCAGCTGCATTTCCTGATTTATTTACCGCTAATGATTTTAGAGAGGTAGCCGAAGAAGTACGAAAAGTGACAGGAGGAGCTCCCGTGGGTTTTAAAATTGCAGCAAGTCATATTGAAGCAGATATTGATTTTGCCTTGGAAGTTGGTGTTGATTATATCATCCTCGATGGTCGTGGTGGCGGAACGGGTTCTGCTCCAACCATCTTGAGAGATAATATAAATGTGCCAACGATTCCTGCCTTGGCAAGAGCTCGAAAACATTTGAATAAAGTAGGTTCTGATGTTGAATTAATCATCACAGGAGGATTACGAGTTGCAGAAGATTTTGCGAAAGCATTAATGATGGGAGCTGATGCCATTGCTGTTGCAAATTCCGCTTTGCAAGCAATTGGTTGTTTGGGGATGCGAGCATGTGGTTCAAATAATTGCCCTGTGGGAATTGCCACTCAAAAAGAAAACTTGAGACAAAGATTAATCATTGAAGCTTCTGCTCAACAGTTGCATAACTTTTTTTCTGCATCCAATGATTTGATAAAAGTGATTGCTCGATCTTGTGGATATGATGATATTTCAAAATTCAAACATAGTGATTTGAGTACTTATGATATAGATTTGTACCGGTTAGCTGGGATTCCTTATGCTGGAATTAATCCTTAGAAATATTTTTTGATAGTTGTAAAAAAAGTTTTGTTTAAAGTTAATTCTGAACAACAACTCTTTTTACAACTACTCCTTTTTCCGTTTTTATTTTTATGAAAAATAAACCTGAAGCTAAGTTCTCCAAATTCGTTTTTTCCAAAATAAAATTATCGTTGCGGTTATATTTTTGAATGGTTTGTCCTAATTCATTGAAGATGGAAATTTCAATATTTTCTCTTTTTTCAAACTCTATTTTTAAGAAAAAAGTCCCATCATTTGGATTTGGGAAAATTTCAAACGATTGTAAGTTTTCTATTTCAAAAACCGAAGTTGATTCTAACAACACACTTACATTTTCAGAACACCCATTTGCATCCGTCACTTCTAAATCATAAACCCCTGATACCAAATCTAAAATTTCAGCCTCATTCCACATACCATCATTCCATTTGAAATCGTAAGGTGATGTACCTCCAATTGCTGTTGCTGAAATCATTCCGTCATTTCCGTTAACTGGATCAATCGCAATAATCGAAATAATTAAACTATCTGGTTGAGGAATAAAAAAATCTTGAGTCACCTCACAATTATTTAAATCCGTCACGGTAACTGTATAATCTCCCGAAGGCAATCCTGAGTTTGCCCCAGTACTCCAATTAAAAATATATCCTCCATTTCCTCCTTCCACATTAATATCAATTGCCCCATCTGATATTCCATAACAAGATATTTCCGTAATCATCGAAGTTATACTAATCTCATTAGGTTGAATCAATATGTACGTTTCAATGTGTTCACAACCTTCCAAATCCGTCACAGTCAAAGTATAATCACCTGCCTCCAATGATGTTATGGTAGATGTAATCTCATTGTTACTCCATACATAATTAAAGTCTCCGTTCCCTCCAATTGCCTCAGTTTGAATCATTCCATCACTTGCTCCAAAACACGAAATTTCAAAAATAGTCGATATTATAAAAATCGAATCAGGTGCCTCAATTGTAAATAATTGAATTTCTTCACAACCATTTCCATCCGTAATAGTAATGATATAATCTCCACTTTCAAGGTTATCAATGTCTTGGGTAACAGCTCCTGTATTCCATAAATAAGTAAAAGCTCCTGTACCTCCTGATGGAAAAATATCAATTGCGCCATCTTCTGTATCATGGCAGGTAGGCATTTCTACTTGAGACAAAATTTCAATATCTGTATTTTGACTAACAATGATTTCTTTTATTTTTTCACAAAAATTATCATCCGTAATAGTCAAAGTGTATGTCCCAGAACTTAATTGAGAAATATTGGGAGTCGTCGCTCCATTGCTCCAATTATAATCATAACTACCCACACCACCTGAGGTTTGAGTCATAATCGAGCCCGAATTATTTCCAAAGCAATCTGCATTTTGCGCAGTTTCTTCAATGATAATTTCATCTGGATTAGTCACCTGAACAATAGCTATTTTTTGGCAAAAATTCCCATCGGTCACCGTCAATGTATAAGTTCCTGCTGCAACTCCATCCAAATTTTGCCCCACAGAACCATTGCTCCACAAGTACGAAAAGTTCCCAACACCTCCATTGATACTCATTTGAGCACCTCCATCTTCACTATCAAAGCAAGAAGTTGTAATTGGATTTGAGGCAATGTCAATCGTTGGAGGCTGATTAATTACCCAATCTAGAACAGTAATACAACCATTCAAATCTGTGATCGTAACCGTGTATTCTCCTGCATTTAAATTGTCCAAATCCTGAGTTATCTCTCCACTTTCCCAAGTATATTGAAAACCTCCAGCTCCTCCCGAAACATCTAAATCAATACTTCCTGAATTGTTCCCATGGCAATCAACTTCAATTATATTTTCTAAAATAGTTACTGGTGGTGGTTCTGAAATTATCGTTTCATCAACAATGGTACAGCCATTTCCATCGGTAACAGTCACCGTATAAATTCCTGCTCCAAGATTAGTTAGATCTTTATCCATTGAGCCAGTATTCCAAACGTAGGAATAGTTTGGTTCATCCGGAGACAAAATTATTACTCCTCCTGCATAACCAAAACATAAGTTATTGGATGCCGAAATATTGAAAGAAGGCTGAGAAGTAAAAACAGTAATTTGATCCACACCTTCCAAACCGTCTGCATTAGTTACTGTTACCGAATAATTAGTCGTAGAAGTAATCGAGAGATTTCGCGTCGCAGCTGTGCTACCGTCATTCCAAAGGTAAGTGCAATTACAACCTACAACATTTGCATCTAAAGTGAAGGTTTCATCATGACATACGGTCAAGTTATTTCCTAAATTAACATTAATGATATTGCCCCCAAATTTCACCAACCACCAATCAAAAAAACCACTATTTACAAAAGTCGTATCTATATAAAATGAGTTAGTTGCGTTTAGCATTAAAAATCCACCATCCGAAGTTTCCGTAATAGATTTCAAATCTTCGTTCCCTGCACCACCATAAAGTTCAGACCATTCTTCGGTTCCACTTGCATCTGTTTTGATGATCCACACATCTATATTACCCGCATTATTAGAAAAATTATTAAGGTTAGATTGTACTGATCCTCCGATAATATATCCTCCATCTAGAGTTGCCTCAACTGAAAATGCTTCATCATATTTATTACCTCCATAAGTTTTTTCCCAAATCACTTGTCCCAATTCTGAAATTTTCACAACCCAATATTGCTCATCGTACCGACCATAAAAACCATTGGATACTAAATCCATCTCACTTTTCACCCCTGCAAAAATATAGTTGCCATCATTTGTTTTGGATAAACTATTTAATCGATCAGGTGTATCTCCTCCATAAGTTTTTTCCCATAACAATGCTCCTACATTATTTATTTTGATCACCCAAGCATCTCCGTGACCATAATTACTAGAAATATCTCCATCATTTGACCATGTATTTCCTGCTATCAAATATTCATCATTATTATTAACAACAATGCTTTTTGCAGCATCGTATCTTTTTCCTCCGAAAGTTTTCTCCCAAACTAAATTTCCATCTAAATCTAGTTTCAATACCCAAAAATCATTTCCTCCAAAACCAGCTGAGACACCTTGCTCCCCTGCTGACCCTGTGCAACCTGCCAAAATGTACCCATCCGAAATGGTTTGAATACTTGTCCCAATATCAACTCCCGAGCCACCAAAATTTTTTGACCATTGCAATTCACCAACTGCATTTATTTTAATCACCCAAAGATCTATTCGCCCATTATTACTCGCCAAATCTCCATTTGAAGAACTACTGCCACCAACCAAAATATAACCTCCATCTGCCGCTGATTGAAGATCCATGGCAAAATCATCTTCCGAACCACCGTAATTCTTTTCCCAAATTAAATTCCCATTGGCATCTAACTTTGTTACCCATAAATCTGATCCTCCCTGGTTATTGGCTATCGATCCATCAGAAGATGCACTTTGACCGGCGACAATAAAATCACCATCACCCAAAGTATGAATCACCTCAGGTATATCATTCAGACTTCCACCTAATCCCTTTGACCATTCAATCAAAGGCTGGGCATGAGTTTTTGAAAAAATAAAAACTAATAGAAAAATACTCAAAGACAAATGAGTAAGCCGGAAGATCTGTAACTTTTTTGATGGTACAATAAACATAATAAAAGCAGTTCGTTTCGAATTATTTGGGAAACAAAAAAATTAAAAATACACAGTCAAGATTCGATAAATACGGTTAAGGAAGAGAAGTAAAAATCGGATGGGGATACTAAAATTTATTTCTTTATTTTGATAAAGATACAAAAATAAACACGGTTTCTCAATCAAGAAAAACCGTGTTTATTTTATTTTTAAAAAATCGAAATAACCTAATTTCTATTTTGCAAATCTCATTCGATAAGAAGGACTTATATCACCTTTCTTAATATTTTCAATCCTTCTTTTTACTCTTCTCTTTTTAAGAGGTTTTAATAATTCGGTAAAAAGGATTCCGTCAATATGATCATATTCATGTTGAATCACTCGAGCAATCATCCCTGTAAAAACTTGTTCGTGCTCTTTAAAATTTTCATCTTGATATTTTAATTTGATTTGAGCAGGACGTTTTACATCACCTCGAACGTCTGGAATACTCAAACATCCTTCTTCATAATCCCATAGTTTTCCGGCTTCTTCGACCTTTTGAGCATTAATAAAAACTTGCTTCACTCCATTTTTCCCAGTTCCATCTCCATCATCCAATTGCTTGGTATCGATCATAAATATTCGAATCGGCAAACCAATTTGAGGTGCTGCCAACCCCACTCCTTCTGCATTATACATGGTCTCCCACATATTTTCTAGCAATTCTTTTAAATCTGGATAGTCTTTATCAATTGGCTCTCCTACTTTTTTTAAAACAGGTTGACCTATTGCATAAATCGGTAAAATCATTCTTTTAAAATTTATCTGTGTCCTAAATATTCTTGCAAAATAAATATCGCACTCACCTGATCGACAAGTGCTTTATCCCTTCGCTTTTTTTGTTTGGCTCCCATCATCAAGATATATTCTTTTGCATCTTGAGAAGTATATCGTTCGTCTTGAATATCAACCTTTATTTCAGGAAAAAGTTTTTGTAACTTCCGAATAAATCCAACCACTAAATGTGCAATTTGAGATGGTTTCCCATCCGCGTGCATTGGTTGACCCACCACAATACATTCCACTTCTTCCTCTGCTATGTATTTTTTCAAATAATCAAAAATATCAGCATTAGCCACCGTATCTAAGCCGCTGACTATAATCTGCAAAGGATCAGTTGTCGCCAATCCGATCCTTTTGGTTCCGTAATCAATTCCTAATATTCTTGCCACGCCACAAAAATAAGAAAATAAAAAACCCCCAGCCCCTAAAGGGGAGACTTTTTTCTTTGCCTTTCGGAAAGGAAAAAAATTAACCTCTATTGGTTTGACGATAATAATGTTGCATCTCACATTTGACGCCTTAATATTTCAAAGTTGATTTCATAAAATTACAATCGTCAAACCAATTCTGGTTAACTTTTCCGAATGCCAAAGGCATATTCGGAAAAGGCTCCCCTTTAGGGGCTGGGGGTTAGGGTTAAACAAGAGAAGCCCCCCACCACGAATGATGAGAGGCCATCCCAAAAACTGATTTAAATATTTTCAAACCAGCTTCCGCTCTTTTGTGAAATAATGGTTGTAATATCTGATTACTCAGATAAAAGCTATGAAAGTGCAATGTGATATTGAAAAATCAACATTGCAATTGGTAACAACTAAATGTTTTTCTTGAAAATTGATCGATAGAGATTTGGGAAAAGACAAGAACGATTTTGAATTTTCGGTTATCGTTCCTTAAGGTTTAATCAATCTAATTTTTTTCTATATCGGAGTTTGGAAAATATAAATTATCACATTTGTGACATTCATATTTAGCAAATATATGATTAAGATTGATATAGTTAATACCCAATAGCCGGTATTTTATAAAGAAAAAAACATAAAATATAAAAAGGTTTTAATTTATAAATAACAAGATGTTTTAATAAATCACAAACAATAGTAGGAATCCTTTTAGCGAATTGTTTGTAATAAAAGTGTCCCCCTTCACACATTCGCGAAGGAGGACTATCCCAAAACCGTTTTATCTTAAATTTCTGAATATGGGTTTTCAGAAATAATATTTTGAGTTTAAAAAAGTCCCCCACCACAAGGGTGAAGGAGACTTGTCTCTAAACTGTTCATCTATTTTTTTTTAGAAATTCGACTCTCCAAATCCTCTTTTCAAAAAAATAAAAGCCCGCCTCCACCTTTGTCGAGGAGGACTTTTATGAATTTTTATGAATCTCTAAACTGTTCCAAATTTATTGACCAACACTTTCTCTTTTCTTTTCACCTAGCTAAATGTTGGAAGGTTTTTTAAAGGGTCTTCCTCTATTCGTTAATAGAGGAAGACTTCCAAACCGTTTTTTATGAATCTCTAAACTGTTCCGTAATCTGGGACTGATACTTATCTCTTTTCCTTATCTCAACTTTCATATCAGTATTTTTTTTAAAAATCCTTTCGGATCAAAATCTGGGATTTTAAAGTATCCCCCTCTGCCTTCGCAGAGGAGGACTATCCCAAAACCGTTTATTCTTGATACTCTACTGTAATAGTTAGAGTCGTATTATTTTTTGAATTTGAATAGTTAATTGAACTATTCCGAAGAGTTTTCTTTTTGTAGTATGCTGTGGTAAGTATGTCGAAGTGCGATTTGTTTGAAAGAAAAAATTGTTCCTCAAAAAGAGGTTGTGTAAGCGACAAATTTCCAATTAAGGAAACTTGCTGCTCACTATATACTTCTGCTGAATAATTCAGTTCAGAAGTGTCAAGGTTATGCCCAATCTTTTTAAAATCACTTTTACACGTATGCAAAGTGCAATCTTTTGACTGATCCATGGGATGATTTTGTCTAAGGTTCGGTAATGAGAAAATTCTCAAAAGTTAACATTATAACAATAGTATTACATGCTTACTTCTGTTCACCTCAACAGAAAGAAAGTTACTATTGGTAAATAATTAATTATAATATTTAGCTTTAAGAAGATAAATATTACATTAAATAAAAAGTTTTTTTGACCATGCAAAGAAATACTACAAGCATCATTGATGGCTTTGAAAAAAACATAAACCTTATGTTAGCTTTGAAATTTAGCAACAAGGAAAGTTATCAAAGAAAATGATAAATATTGTGTTGCCAAGTAGGAAGGCTAGATAGTCGTCAAAAGATAAAAGAATATTTTTTACCAAATGTAAAGAAGGTAAATAATATTTGTTTTGTATTTTTTTTTGAGACTGCTATGAGCAATAAAAAAAGAAAAAATTCTTTTAATAAAACTCCGGTTTATGTTCACAGGATTAATTTTTTTCTACAATTTTCTTTTAAATGTAGATTTTTTTATGTTCATATTACATCACAAATATAAGGCATATATTTCGCTCACCAATACCCATATTATGGTATTTTACTTATTTTTATTATTTATATAACACATCACCTTATTTATAAATAACTGATAATCAATATTTTAAAAATGAAATATATCTGTCTCTTGACTTCCCAAAACAGAAAAGACCCTCCCAAAATGGGAGGGTCCGGTCATAAAACCGTATACTGAGAAATGCTTAAAAGCCGTATTTGAGTGAAGCTACTAAGGAAGTAAGATCATTTTTCCACTTGCTTGATGCTTCGAGGTTTTCACATGGTAGTACAATACTCCACTTGAAAAGCCTACCTCTTTTTCGAGGAGAAAACTCTGCTTTCCTTTAGGATAAAAGGAATTATAAGTTTTTAATAATTTCCCAGTTATGTCAAAAACGGTTATTTCTACATTATCTTCCTTCGGTAAATAAAAATTAATCGAAGTCGTTTCTTTAAATGGATTTGGTGTATTTGGATATAACTTGAATTCTTCATTTGACAACGTATAAAGGCCATCTTCCAAATGCAATTGAACATCATATTCACCTCCAATAGAGTTATAGGCAATTGCCTCTGTATATTTCGAAGTTATGTTAATTGCCTCATTTACCTCAAAACTTTCTTTCGCCATGAACCGAACTTCAAACCACTTAAGTTTAGTTTCTAACCTTGTATTTCCTACTCCGTTCCAAGAAAAAGTAATTGCTCCTTTTTCCACAGTTGATGTTCCAAAATAAATATTCTCTATTTTTTTCACCTCCAAAAATTCCATCAAATCTTGTCTAAACGAAAGAGTAAATTGCCATGCTAAAAAGTCTTTTTCATTTTCTGTTTCGAAAACTAAGCTAACTTCTTCTCCTCTATTCACTTTTTTTTGCTGAGTTTTAAAAACCAAATTTCCTTCTTTCTCTCTCGTTTCATTGGTCAAAAGGTTTGGTAATGCATTTTCCGTAACATCTCCCACCTTTATAGCAACAAAATCTATTTCATTTAGATCTGAAGTTAAATTTTGGATATCTACAGCTTCTGGAAAATTTTCACTCAATGGATCATTGGGATTTGTAAAAATATAATTCGCATCTACAAATCTCCATGAAGGAATTCCATTTGGAAACTCACTCACATTCAATAAAATCAAATTTCGAATTTGAGCTAAATCTAAAGCGGTCAAACTCCCTGAACCATTCACATCTGCTGCTATTATTTTATAAGGTGAATCTAATAATTCTATTCCTAAAATGTGTTTTCTGATGGTTACAATATCAAATGTCGTTACTCCATTTAAGGGAGTATTATTTTTTACTGGTTTGATATTGTAACTTTCATACATCGGCATGTTCGAGTTAAATGAACCCGCTGAATTGGTCATTTCTACAACTTGCCCATTATTGATATTTACTTCCACTTCATCTATTCCTTCTCCCTCCTCATTGTCAATAAATCCACTCATGACAGCCATTTGTGTTAAAGGAACTCCACAGGTCCCAGATGGGGCAGTCATCATCACCTCTATCACACAAAAATCACAATTCCCAGCTTGGTCACATGCCCATAATGCGACCCTACTTATTCCTAATTGATCGCACGTAAAAAGTATTTCAGTTGCAGTTGGAGGGACATTGGGATCATTTAAAGTATCAAAAACTACCGTAAATGTTAGATCATCGAATGCAGTACAATTATCAAAACTCGATGTGTCGCTAACAAAAGTCATAGCTGGTAACATTAACATTCCTGTACCATTTCCAGTTGGCATCAATTGAGAAGATACGCCTATACAAACTGGGGTTGGCTTTTTATCATCTACAACTTCGATATTAATGGTATGAGTAGTTGTATTTCCACATCCATCATCCAATAAATAAGTAGCAGTATAATTGCCTAAATCTGCAAGAACAATATCATATGGATTAGCCCCTAAATTCAAATCAGGACTCGTCACACTTATCGAAATATTAGAACTACAATCATCAATGTTAGCCATATCAATCTCCGGAAGTCCTATTGCACCTTGGCAATTAGCATCAGCACTAACGGTTATATCAGCTGGAGGATTTGATAGAATTGGCGCTTCATTATCACTTACCATAACCACTTGAGTATGTACCCAAACACCAGGACCATTTTGAGTTAAGTCTGGGTCATTTCCTGCTTGGCACCAATCAACAACTACCCATTTTCTAAAAATCTTAAGTGAACTGCAATCCCCTGTTCCCATGTGTAAAATTAAATCTGAAGGAGGATTAACGATACCAACCATACTACACGCTGAAATATTTCCAATTAGACTTGGCTCTCCAGTATTGGAAGGATCAGCAACTGATGGGTCATTTTGATACGCAATACAGGATATAGCATTTACTCCTAAGAGATCTGTTGGAAACAAAATATCATCAACATCACTTGGATCAGTATTTCCAGAAAATGGATCATTATTAACCACCTCAATAAGTTGAATACAAGAAGCCGTTTGACCTTGTGCATCTGTAACTGTCCACGTTCGAGTAATGGTTCCAGTTCCACAAGAAGGATCAAGTGTCCCTGAATTAACCCAAGAAATATTAGCAGTTCCGCAGTTATCCGATGCTATTGGCATACCTTGCGCCACAGCTGAGGTATCCATTCCACATTCAATAATTACGCTAGGCGGACAAGTAATAATTGGATTTTGTTTGTCTTGAACTTGGACTTCCACCATGCATGAATTAGTATTTCCTGCCGCATCAGTTAATCTTAATTCAACCATAATTGTTTCTCCAACATCACAACAAATAAATTCTACAGAGCTTGCAAACAACGTCCCTGGATTGCAATTAGATGCCATTCTACGAACTTCATAAGTTACAATTCCACAATTATCTGTACTTCCATCATCAAATACCATTGCATTTACATTGGCAAAACCTAGGTTATTTAGAGCTACAACGGTATTTTCATCACACGCCATAATAGGTGCTAAATCATCAAAAACAGTTACAGTCATCGTACAGGTCGTATCATTATCGCAGGCATCAGTTACTTCATAGGTAATCGTATGGGTACCAACTGGAACATCATTGATGACTCCTCCATTCGTATTTAAATTTCCAAAAGCACTCTGAACTTCTACCTCAAAATTTGTTGAATTACATGCATCCACAATTCCTACAGGCTGCAAAGCAACATTAGCAGTACATGAGTTGGAAGATGTACCCACAGTTATATCGGCTGGACAAGTCAATACCGGAGGAAGGTTATCCGTAATTTCAATAACTTGAATTACTGTATCTAAAAACTCATCTGCACAGCAATCAAACACCTGAAAAGTTCTGATAAACTTATCTTCATTTTCGCAGGAGCCTCCTAATGAAGGACTATCTTCATAAAGTAATTTTATATCAGAACATAACCCTGAAATATTTCCTGGACTTAATACTATATTGACAGTAGTGCCATTAATATTTATAAATGAATAAGTGGGATACCCTAATTCTGCAATAGACGTATCTGGTTGGTTTGATAAGTTACACTCCAATTCAACATTTGCTGGAGGTGTAATAGTAATGCCCGTTGTCGGAATTCTCAGAATTGAAATGGTCTGAGTACAGGTATCTGAATTTCCAGAAGAGTCAACGGCAACCCAGCTTTTAACCAAAGTTGCTTTCGTTGCTGGATCCACGGAGCAATCTATCAAAGTCAACGTACTATCTAAAAGATAAATCGAATCAATTCCTCCACAATTATCTGTTGCCGTAATCGGTACAATAGGTCCACCTGCAACATTGCCCAATTCTTCAAAACAGTAAACACTTACATCACCACAATCAGCAATAACTGGAGCTAATTTATCTTCGATTCTTGCTCCACCCCAACAATTAGGTTCATTGCCTTCAAAAGAATCACTTCCATTAAGATCTCTATAAACCGTAATCTTTAAGGAATCATTAAGACTAATATCCAAAGTCGTTGTATTTAAATTAATCGAAAGTGATTCACCCTCAATTAGAAAATTATCATCTTGGTCGGTTACAAATACACGTAGCGAATCTCTACAAGTTTGCGACAAACTCGAATAATTGGAAACAAACTGAGATGGATGAATGGTAAATGTGCAGTTTTCATCCACAGAGATATTTACACCTGAGTTACATGATGCGCTACTTGAGCTATTGAAACATTGCGCCGAGCCTTGATTAGGCAAAAAAATAATTATTAGCGCCGTAAAGATTAGGAGTCCTCGAATTTTATCTTTTTGAAGAAAGGAAATAAAAAGACTCTTGGGGAAAGGAAAATAAAAATTTCCTCCCATCGGTTTAGGGATGATTTTGTTCATAGAATACAGTTCTTTAGTTATAAAAACGGTTTTAGAAATATGTCTTTGTTGAAAAATGAATCTCAACTTTTTCTCAGTTAGCACATTTTTTATTTTTAAAAAAATGGCTGCTTTGACTAAATGAACTATGACTGTTTTTTTCTGTTTTGGGAAAACTAAAATGCGATTAGCATTATCAGCTTATAATGTGAAGGAAACAAAACATATATTTTTCTCTTATGCAAAAATAGAGAAATTGTGACGTGGTTTGATGGAAATAAAAAGTGAGGAAGAAATATTTTTTAAAATAAAAAGCATAAGATTATCTTATGTTTTTTACTCTATCCTTGATTTTGGAGATATGATTTAGTGACAAATCTAGAAAAGAATTTTTACGAAAAAAAGCGTGATTTGAAGGTTTAAAAAATAATTTTCTTTGATTTTTTTGAAACAATAGAAAAGTATCAGTTTATTTTTTGTGGAAATTCATAAAAAAAGCCCCCCTTCAATTAAATGAAGAGAGGCCATCCCAAAAACCGATTTTAAAGCAAGCTTAACTAGTTTTCAAAAACTAGTTTTTTTTCTTTTTAAAAATAGGTGAGTAGAAAAAATCTACCCACCTACATTCAATTTTAAAACTTATCTATAAAAGATAATTAGTATTCTAATTTTAATCGAA
>CAYGRM010000100.1:0-18285 GCA_964352225.1 uncultured Saprospiraceae bacterium
AGCATCCTCGTCCATCCCTCCCATTCGGTCGGCACGGCGAGGATGCGGGACGTTCTCGGCAAGCAAAAGAAAAAATGAACAATTACAATAGCATACTAAAAAATATAGCAAGATTTGTCAAGCTTACAGAAGAAGAAGTTAAAAAGGTGACTTCTATTATTCGAACAACAAGGGTAAGAAAAAGACAGTTTATTGTCCAACCAGGATTTGTTTGCCAACATAGAAATTATGTTGTTGAAGGTGCTTTTCGAGTTTACCATTTAGATGATGACGGCAAAGAACATACTGTAAGTATTGGAGTTGAGGATTGGTTCGTTACAGATTTCTATAGTTATGTTACTCAAACTCCTGCTACCCATTATGCCGAAGCCTTGGAAGATTCCGTCATTTTCCAACTTAAATATGACGACATCGAAGGACTTTGTGGAGAAATACATGCACTAAGTGAATACTTTAGATTAACTACAGAAAAGGCTTTTGCCTTTTCTCGTCGAAGAGTCATCTCTAATATTAGCAAAACTGCTGAAGAACGATATTTTGAATATTTAGAGAAATATCCTAATATCGCAAATAGAGTTCCTCAATATGTATTAGCTTCTTATCTGGGCATGTCAGCAGAATTTTTAAGTAAAATTCGTGCTCGCCAAAATAAAAAATCTTGAACCAGTTCAAGATAATTTCCTGTTCTACTTCATTTTTATCTACTCAGTTTTGATAGAAATTTGTGGTGTAATTAATTATTAATTCATCATAAAAATTTCATAAAATGAATAAGGTAGAAATTCCTAATTATCAAAATGGTCTAAATGACCTCAGAAACAATTTAGCAAGCATGCTTCCTGCGGATGCCTTGAAGATTTTCGATACTGATGCCGAAGCTTTACAAAAAACGCATTCCTCTATTCTTAAACTTTCCGTGGGAGATAAAGCTCCTAATTTTACCCTTTCCAATGCGGTCAACGAATCTGTCAACTTGTATGATGTACTAAAAGAAAATCGAGTTGTACTTACTTTTTATAGAGGTACATGGTGTCCCTATTGCAATTTAATGTTGGCACAATATCAACAAGTATTGGGTCAAATAAAGGAATTAGGAGCAAACTTGATTGCCATTTCTCCACAAACTCCAGACGAGAGTTTGAATATCCAAGAGAAAAATGAACTCCAATTTGAAGTACTAAGCGACAACAGCAATATTGTGGCTCATCAGTTCACTACAATCTTCAAGTATGGTGAAAAGCCACTCGCCACCATGTCAGAATTAGGCTATGATTATGACAGTTTTTATGCTGATGATTCTCGTGAATTACCCATCCCTGCAACTTTTATTATCGAACAAAATGGAATCATTTCATTTGCAAAAAGCGAAGGGGGCGATTATAGAAATCGTGTAGAGGCTTCGGAAATTATTACTTCATTAAATAAATAAATTGGTCATGAATAAAAACATAGAAAATATATCCGCCTGGGTTTTAGCCTTTTTGATGTTGGTTTTTGGATTAAATAAATTCTTCGGATTTATTCCAGTTGAACCTCCAGCTGACCCAACTGCGCAAAAATTTATGGGAGCAATGTTCACTACCTATTTATATGTGGTGGTTGCTTTAGCAGAAATTATTGGGGGCATACTTCTTTTAGTGCCTCGATTTCGGTTTGTTGGTTGGCTATTATTATTACCTGTTGTTTTTAATATCATAGCTTTCCACATTGCCCATGATTTTATAGGAAATGGCATCTGGTTAGTACCCACAGCAATATTCTTTGTATTGGGATTTTGCCAAATGAATCAAATTACTTCACTTTTTAAATCAACAAATGATTATGCAGCAGCTTAAATATTTTATCCTAATAATTTTATCTTTTGTCGTTTCGCAAGCTCAGGCTCAAGTAAATGAAAATGCTCCACCAGTAATAAATGAAGTTGTTGATGCCAATGACAAAATAGAGCAATCAGTTCATTCAAGTATGGAGGTAAATAAATCTGCAAGCGATGTCTGGGAGTTCGTTAGTAATTGGAATAACTTAAATCTGCTTGTCCCTAAAGTCGTAGAAAGAACCGAAGTAAAAGGAAATGGTATCACAACGAATTGGATAATTTATCTAAAAAATGGAAGCGTTGTAAAGGAACGAATGACTTATTTTGACAACAGACAGAGATTGATGTCCTATATAATGACAGAGACTCCAATGCCGTTGACAGATTACTTGGCAACTATACAGGTTATTCCGGTGAGTAAGGTTAAATGCAACATTATTTTCTCTACTTATTTCAAAGTTGAAGAAAAAAATAAAGCCAAATTATTGACCACCTTCGAAGCTTTCCAGAATACATATCTCTCGAATATAGAAAAGGTATTGGAATAACATCATTTGTCCATAAAAAGTGAGCTGAAGACAAGAAGCTCAAAATTTAATTTCTTCATTTTAAAATAATATCAAACATGAATAATAAAAAACGAAATTGGTTTATTACAGGAATTTCAAGTGGATTAGGAAAAGCACTTGCAGAGGTGGTCATTGAGAAAGGAGATTTTGTGATTGGAACACTTAGAAAGCAATCACAGGTAAACGAATTTAATGAAAAATATACAGGCAAAGCATTTGCTTTTTTACTGGATGTTACAGATTTCGCTTCGATAGAAAAAGTAGTCAGAAGCATAGAAGAAGATTTTTCAAATATAGATGTACTGGTCAATAATGCAGGCGTTGGCTTTGCAGGTGCTATCGAAGAAACGAGCATGGAAGAAATACGTAAAGTATTTGAGGTTAATTTTTTTAGTGTATTGAAAATCACTAATGAACTATTACCTTTACTGAGAAAACAAAGAAGCGGACATATTATTCAAATATCATCACATGGAGGCTTAAAAGCTTTTGCAGGTTTTGGAATTTATAATGCCAGTAAGTTTGCTTTAGAAGGATTTAGCGAAGCATTAGCTCAGGAAATTGAGCCATTAGGTATCAAACTTACAATGGTTGAGCCTGGTCCATTTAGAACTAATTTTGCAGGTGAAGGATTGGGGCTTGCAAAAAATGTAATTGATGATTATTCTGAAACAGCAGGTGTCTTTAGAGGAAAATTAAAAGGGGTTCACCAAAAGCAAGAAGGACATCCCCAAAAGGCAGCAATGGCAATTTTTGATTTAACCTTATCTGATAATCCTTCCTTGAGACTTCCTTTAGGAAAAATCGCTTTAAAAACTATCAAAATGAAATTAGATAGTGTTACAGCAGATTTAGAAAAGAATCGAGAAGTAGCAGAAAAGGCTGTCTTTGATGATAAATAATAAATGAAAAAGAAGCCAGCCGAGAACACAGCATACACGGCAAGTAGGGCTATGCGCCCTACCTGCGTGTATGCAAAACCGTTCAAAAGTAATCAAAATTTCAACTGAACACTCCTATTAAAACTGTTCAATTTTTCATTTCCCCCACCCTACTCGATCCTCGTAAACATTGAATTCGCATTTTTACTGAAGTAATTTTTTTCTCTAAATTTGAACATTATGTGTGTATCTATCGATTACCCATAAGTATTTATTCATTAGCAGCAAAAGCCTGATAAGTCGAACTAAAAACGAACGACCATAACTTTATTTAGCTGAGCTGTTGGAAAGCTGTCGTTTCCCGTTTTATTTTTGCGACAAAATTCCAATAGTTTATTTCTTCATTTGCGTGACCATTTTTTTATTTACAGTCTTCGTGAGATAAATTAATACATTATTTTTGCTCAAAAATCATCAATGAATATTAGAGATTGTGTAAAGTCGGCGGAAAATAAAGTGTCCTCCGAATCCAAGAAATTAGCTGAGTTGGTTAAAGATAAAAGTAAATCTTTGACTGATAGATTAGAATCCTATGAAGATATCATTAGTTTGGAAATAGGCGATACGAGCTTGAGTCGCGCCAAAAGTTTTGAACGAGAATTTGACCTCCGACAGTTATACATCAAGTACGAAGGAGATAATCCAACGGGCACGCAAAAAGATAGAATTGCCTTTGCGCAGGTTTATGATGCCTTGCGTCGGGACTTCGATACCATCTCTTTGGCTACTTGTGGTAACTATGGTGTAGCAGTAGCTTTGGCGGCGAGTTTGGCTGGCATAAAATGTATGATATATATTCCAGAAGGATATCATACCGAGCGAATCAAAGAAATGGAAAGTTTGCAAGCTACGATTATTCGATTGCCAGGTAGTTATGAAGAGGTGGTTGAAGCAAGTACCAAACTAGCCAATACTCATGAATGGTATGATGCCAATCCTGGCGGAGCAAATACGCCACTTCAAATTACGGCTTATGCTCAAATAGCATACGAAATATACGATCAACTTGGTGATGCTCCCAAGTACTGCGCTGCGCCCGTTTCCAATGGAACCCTTCTGGCAGGCATCTATCGAGGCTTCGTAAGTTTGCATAAAAAAGGAAAAACTTCCAGAATTCCAAGAATGATCGGAGCCTCTTCTACTCGAAAAAATCCGATTATCGAATCCTTTCTCCAAGGCTTAGACCATTGTAGAGATTTGGATCCTGATAAAATAAAGGAAACCATTTATAACGAACCGCTAATCAATTGGCACAGCTTTGATGGGGAAGAAGCACTTTACGCTTTGCAAAAATCGAACGGTGCAGCATTTAATATTAGTGATAAAAAAATGCGTGATATGAGTGCTTTATTAAATAAAAAAGAAGGTTATAAAATATTGCCTGCTTCTACTGTTGGACTTATCGGCTTATTGCAAATGCACGAAGCAAAGCCTTTAGAGTCTGATCGGTTTGTGGCAGTTTTAACCGCTAAAAATTAGATTTCTCAAAACAAAATAATAAAATGAAAAAGAAAAAAACCATTGACGGGAAAGCATTAGTTTATTGCCAAGGTGCTTTTAATACTCCTGAGGGAAAAACTGCTCACGGCTTAGTTCGATTTACGGAACGCTTTGAAGTAGTGGGCATCATTGATGAAAAGTATACCGGGCAAGATGCTGGCGAAGTATTGGATGGTCGTCCCAACGGAATTAAAATTTTCAAGAATTTCAGTTCTGCTATAAAGGAATTAGACAAAGAAAAAAACTTACCTAAAAACTTTGTCATCGGACTAGCTCCCGATGGAGGTAGATTGCCGAAAGCAGCAAAAGCTGAAATCAAAAAAGCATTGACCAAAGGAATGAACATCGCTTCTGGTTTGCACGATTTTTTGACCAAGGACGAAAAATTAGTCGCTTTGGCACAAGAGCATAAATGCAAGATTAAGGATGTTAGAAAAACACCGGACCGAGATCAACTTCATTTTTTCACAGGTGATATTGAAAAAGTCAATTGCTTAAAATTAGCCGTTTTAGGTACAGACTCAGCAGTAGGAAAAAGAACAACGGCGTGGATGTTAGTTCATGGTTTTAGAAATTTAGGATTAAAATCCGAAATGATTGGAACGGGCCAAACGGCTTGGATGCAAGGAGCAAAATATTCCATGATTATGGATAGTTGCATCAATGATTTCGTTTCAGGAGAAATAGAACACGCGGTAGTTTCTGCTTGGAAAAAAGAAAAACCTGATGTGATCGTTATCGAAGGGCAAGGTAGTTTGATGAATCCTGCTTACCCTGGAGGATTTGAAATACTGGCAGCAGGGCGACCTGATTTTGTCATTCTCCAACATGCGCCTCGACGATTGGAATACGATGGTTTCCCTGGCTATAAATTACATTCCCTAAAAGAACAAATCAATGCCATTCAAGTCATCTCTGGCAAAAAAGTGATTGCCATTACTTTGAACCATGAGTCAATGGAAAAAAAGGAAATTCCTGCTGCTTGTAAAGCCATCACCAAAGAAACGGGATTACCTTGTTTTGATGTTTTGGAAAATGGTGCAGAGGAGTTGGTGAAAATTTTAAAAAAGAAAATTAAACAATAAGTTTCAGCTCAATTAGTAGTTCATCCCTCTTTTAAAAATTTAATGCGATTCATAGAATGCATTAGGAATGATAAGTAGTCAGACAATATTAAAAAAATATTAATGAGAATCACAAATGTATCCTACGAACGCTTTGAGTTAAAACTTAAAAAGCCATATACCATTGCCTATGAAGTAGTCTCTCACGCCACTAATTTTATTTTAAAAATAGAAACAAATATGGGGTTGGTAGGCTATGGCTGCGCTGCACCCGATGTACCCGTGACTGGCGAAACACCAGACGATGTGGAACGACTTATCAAAGAAGTCATTCAACCATATTTAAAAAACATCAATCCTTTTACGGCTGCAAAAATATTGTTTGAATTAAAAGGAATTCATCATGTAGGCGGCTCTGCCCTAGCTATGGTGGATATGGCATTATTGGATTTAATGTCAAAAAAAGCCGACGTCCCGCTTTACCAATTCCTAGGCGGATTTCGAGAAAAAATAGAAACGAGCATCACCATTGGAATCTGTAACGTGGAAGAAACTTTAGCAGAAGCCAAAGAATTTGTTGAGCAAGGATTTCGGATTTTAAAAATAAAAGGCGGACTAGATGTAGAAGAGGATATAGAACGGATGATAAAAATCAAGGAACAGTTTCCACAAGTCCTGTTGCGCTTTGATGGTAACCAAGGATATTCCATCACCCAAGCGGTGCAGTTTATTGAAGCGACTAAAGCTGCCAAAATTGAGATTTTTGAACAGCCGATGAAAGTCAGTCAAGAAAAGTTATTTGGAGATTTGGTCGAACAAATCGGTATTCCAGTAATGGCAGATGAAAGTTTGAAAAACTTAAAAGATACCTACCGATTAGTCGCTAATGAAAGAGTGGATATGATCAATATTAAATTGATGAAAGTAGGAGGTATCATGATGGCTAACCATATTAACTCTGTTGCCAAATCAGATACTATTGAAGTGATGGTAGGTTGTTTGGATGAAAGTATGTTAGGTATCAGCGCAGGATTACATTTTGCGTTGAGTCGCAACAATGTTTATTTTGCAGATTTGGATGGACATTTGGATTTTATCAATGATCCATTTTCGGGATTATTTCATTTGGAAAATGGATGGATGAGACCTAATGAACTACCTGGTCTGGGTTTAAAATAGAAGGAAAAAAGAAATTGATATTTCACTTTTTCCGCAGGGGATTTATCATTATGTCGTAACTAATCAAGATAGTCGAGAGCAAGGTTTTAGAAAAATAATCTGTAGGAATAAATAAAGTTGAGGGGCAATTCCTTGGAGTTGCCCTTACTTCAACCACCCCGTAATACTCAACCGATCCTTTCCACTCACCATCACTTCATGCTCCAATAAATCACTTTTAAAAATCACCGTTCTCCCCCACTCTGGCAAAATAGTAATCGCTCCTTCTTTGGTATAAATGACCAATGCGCCGCCATCATCGACTTTTCGATTTTGATTGAGATAAGTGACGATAGAATATTTTCGAGCATTATCATTTTTAAATCGATCAATATGTCTTTTGTAAAATGCTCCTTTTTCAAAAAGGGCATAATGAAATTCCCAATTCTTAATTCCGGTAAAACAAGTCCGATTGAGGTAAGTACAAAAGTCATCCACTTGATGATTAAATGATTGCTCAAATTCATTTTCTGAATTATTTTCAATCCAAGAAATCAGATCGGACCGAATGGCGAGGATTTCTTGCGAGTTAGTTTTATTGCCAATAGTTGCTTTTTTAAAAAAGCCAGCTTGTTCTTTTTCTAACAATAAATTTCTCAAACCAATACAAATATTTTCTGCAAAAAAACCATCTACCTGAGCATAGTTATGATTCATCAGATCATCAATGATTTTTTCGTACAATAAATTCTCCTTCATTTTGATTTACATTTTTGTAAAACAAAAGCGAAATAAATTGCACCAAAAGGTTTATGACTTGCAGGCAGGACTGTCCATTGTATCATCAACCAAAAGATAGATTTAACGCAAAATAGCCCTAAAAGGAAATATAAAATCTCTTGACGAAGAGTCATCGAATCATGCATAGATTCGATTTTATTTTATATATATTTTTGCATCAAAACTCTTTTGGTTTACTTATAAACCTTTGTTTCGTGATTGGCGATGAGCCAACTGCCTGACTTGTTAATATTTGAAAAAATAATCTCTCCCGCTACTTCCTGAGTATAATTTAGAAATGAAATTCAAAGCGGAAAGGTAAGTAAGATTTTGAATTAATTTTTTAAATTTTGATCAACTAATGCTTAATTTTAAAGAAAAAAAATCATGGATCAAGCACTACAAACAATGATCAACAACATGCCTGAAAAAACAGGTAAGTCATTAAAAGAATGGAAAGCAATTTTGAAAGCAAAAGGATTCGCCAAACATGGTGAGGCAATGAAATTTCTAAAAGGAGAACATGGTGTGACGCATGGATTCGCCAATACGATTATTCATTTGTCCAAAGAAAATAACGATTCGGAAGATGATTTGGTGACGACTCAATACCAAGGGAAAGAAGACCTTTTTCCCATTTATAAAAAATTACTTAGTGTAGTGGAGAAGTTTGGAAAAGACGTAACTGTCACTCCTAAGAAAACAAGTGTCAGCATCATTCGCAAAAAACAATTCGCACTCATCAAACCTGCCACCAAAACTCGAATTGATCTTGGTTTGAAAATAACAGATAAACCAACAACTGATCGATTGGAAAACTCTGGACCTTTCGGCACCATGTGCACGCATCGAGTAAAATTGAGTGAAGCGAAAGAAGTCGATAAAGAATTGACGGATTGGTTGAAGGAAGCTTATGAGAATGCGGGATAGAATTATAGTGTAGGCGAATTCATTCGCTTATTAAGTAAGCGAATGAATTCGCCAATTCTCAAATAAAACTCATCAACTCCTTCAAAAAATCTTCCTTCCTCCTTCGAGAAATAGGGACCTTAGAATTGTCCTGCAATAAAATCAAACCACCTTCATCTTTAAGTATTTTTTTTACAAAATTCAAATTGACGATATGAGATTGGTGTGTGCGAAAGAATAGATTTGGATCTAAAAGACTTTCCAATTCTTTCATATTTTTGGAAACAATGAGCCGCTCTTTATTGATTAAAAAAATGTTAGAATAACTTCCCTCCGCTTCAATATGGCTGATCTCAGAAAGTTTGACCACATGAATACCTTCCGAAGTTCCCAATAAAACCTTTTCAATTTTTCTCTCTTTAACGGTGGAGAGTAAGGCATCAACTTGTTTCGCCCAATCAGGTTGTAAACCTTTTTGAACTTTTTGAACTACCTTTTCTAACTCCAATGGATCGATCGGTTTCAGCAAATAATCAATCGCATTATATTTAAAGGCTTTGATGGCAAACTCATCATAAGCAGTAACAAAAACAACTTGAAATTCGGCTTCTGGAAAATAATTCAGCAAGTCAAAACCAGTTCCATCAGTCAATTCAATATCCAATAAAACCAACATAGGATTACTTGTTTCTATTAATGCAATTCCTTCCTCAACGGAAGCTGCCTCTCCAATTATCTCAATGGAAGTATATTTTTTTAGAAGCAATCGAAGCATTTGCCGTGCATCTTCTTCGTCGTCAATGATGATTGTTTTGATCAAGTCCATCTTTATTTTATTTTAATTGACTAAATTTTTTTTAGAAAAAATCCTACTTCCGTTCCTTCAATATTTCCATCCTGATCTTTCAAGGTGGTAAACTTCATTGGTACATCTTCTCCAGCAACTTCAAGTCGTCGTTTGGTAATCGACATTCCCATGGGTTGATAAATTCTTGATTTATTTTTGGCAGGAAAAAATCCGTCGCCATTATCGCGAATTTTGACATAAATACGATCTTCTGCATCTGTAAAAATCAAATTGATTTTTCCATTACTTTTTTTCCCTTTCATGCCATGTTGAATAGCGTTTTCTACAATGGGTTGAATCATCAATGGGAGAACGTAAGTATTAGAGAGAGAAAGTTTTTTGTCTATTTCAAAATGATAATCGAATCTGTTCTTGAAACGTAATTTTTCGAGACTTAAATAATTTTCCAGAAAATTTATTTCTTCTTCTAACACTACTTTTCCATCAGCAGAAGACTTGAGTACCCAACGAGTGAAGGACGCAAACTTGGTTAAGTAAGCCACCGCTTGATCATTGTCTTTTTGCAGAATGGCATATTGGATAGAATTCAAGGAATTAAAAATAAAATGAGGATTCATTTGTGCTTGCAATGCTTTTCGTTCTAATTGGTTGATCTCTTGCAGCAAGGCATTTTCTTTTCGATATATTTTTGTTCGATTGCGATACCAACCAAAAGCAAATCCTCCAATACTTAAAACCAGTAATCCCCGAAACCACCAAGTGGTCCACCAAGGCGGCTGAATTGTAAATTGATAATTGGCAGCTGCACTCCATTTTCCATCTTCTGTTTGAGATTGTACTTCAAAAGAATATTTACCAGGAACAAGATTAGTGTAACTGGCAGAACGATTTTGAGTTATATTCCACGAGCTTTTATTCAATCGAAATCGGTAAGGTATTTTCGCTGGCATCCGATAGTTGATAGAGAGAAAATGAAATTTAAAATTATTGGATGAAGCGGAAAATACATCTTTATTTCCTGTCAAAAACTCATCATCATTAACCAATACTTTTTCAATAATCGGTTGAGGTATTTTTTTTGTCGGTTCGGGTTCAGTCCATTGCATCAGCCCCTTGGAAGTACCGACCCAAACTTGTTTGCCATAAGAACGAACCTGAGTGATTTCATTGGAAGGAAGTCCATGCCACATGGTATAGCTTTTAATCTGATATCCAGAATCTACGGGAGTAATGATATTTAAACCTTCTAAAGTTCCTGCCCAAATTTTTCCAAATGAATCGACGTGAATATTTTCAATCATATCTGAACTTAGTCCATCCGCTTTGGTAAATTGTTGAAAATAATTTCCTTTCCAAAGTAACACACCTTCTCCTTTGGTCGCAATAACTAAAGTTGTATCCGCCAATTCATCTAGGTCTTCTATCCGTGATTCAAAAGCCTTATGAAAAGGTATTGGTGATGTTATTTTATCATTTTTAAATTCCAATAAACCTCTACCGCTGCCAATCCAAACTCTGCCATCCGAGCTTTCTTTCGCCACAAAAATTTGTTCCATTATTCCAAGTTCTGGGGAATACATTTTTTTTGTTTTTCCCTCCAAATCAATCGCCGAAAAAATATTGTGAGCTGTTCCCCAAAGTAAAGGGCTATTTTTTCTTAGACTCATTTTCCTGCCTATTAACGAAATGGGGCGATCCGTAAGAGGTGATATATAATCAACTTTCGTCCAAATTCCATCTTTAAAATAGGAAATGATCTCGTTGGTCATCCATAATTCCGCTCGTTTTCCGTCATATAATAAATCGTAAATTATATTTTTTCCACGAAATGGATTTACCAATTTTGTTAATTGATTGGTAGCGATATTTAGTAAGAAAAGATTCCCATCCCGAAGACCAATAAAAAGTTCATTTTCATTTTTGAATGCTAAAGCAGAAATATAGTCAGAGGATAATCCTATCGAAGTATCAAATATTTTCTGTTCGAAATTGGAGGTATAAAAAACACCATGTTCGATGGTGGAAATCCAATAAGTATTTTTAGAATCTTTAAAAATATGAGTAATTGACTTTCCAGATAAAAATTGATCATAATGACCTGAGAGCAAATGGCTAGAATTTTTAAACCTTTTCACACCATTACCATTTTGACATCCAATAAAAGCAGTTCCATTTTTTTTCCAAAAAATAGATTTATCATGAAATTTAAAATCTGATAAAGTTATCATTCGTAGAGAATCTACTATTTTTTCATATAAGTAGTTAGAATAAAAAAAAAGGTTTGATGAATCTTGAAAGTTAAGATGACCAAAATTGGAGGCGATCATTTCTTTTTCCAAAATTCCTTCCTCAGTTTTAATGGTGTCAAAAACCATTTCGACAATTGGAATTCCAAAGTCGACATTGCTTAGTGCTTTTGGCTTTTGCAAACTTAAATTAAGAGGAAGACTCCTGTCTGATGTCCAACGATTATCTTTAATTAAAGAGATTTTTTGATTCGAAGTATTTTTCAAGTATCGGAAAGTATGGTCTTTGGAAAAAGTCAAAACGCCAGAACCAAGAATAGAAATATATTTGGTTTCCGTAAATGGGTCGATATAAAAATCAAATAATACATTTCCATTTTGTCCATATTTTTCAATCAAATCATTTTGTTCAAATGGTAAAATCTCCTCCCCTTTTACAAAATATAAATGACCATTCATGGTGGCAATCCATATCACACCATCGGACGCTTTTTGTAAAAAAAATGCAACATGATGTTTCAAGCCTTCCTTTGGACCAAAATTTTTAAAGGAATAACCATCGAATCGACTCACGCCATTATCTGTCGCAAACCACATATAACCTTTGTCATCTTCTAGGGCATAATGTACTTCGGAACTAGGGAGTCCATGTTCGGTAGTGAAATTTCGAAAATACGGATGAGGGTTTTGAGCAAGCATTTCGACGCTCAAAAAAAGTAGGAAAGAAAAAAATGATATGAGGTTGTTTTTTTGACTCACAATAATCTTTAAGATAAGTTTTACGAATAGTCCCGAAATAGGTTTTGGAATAAGTAAAGAATAACTTAGAAATACTCAATTACCGAATATAAAAAAGGTAATACCTAATCCCTTTCAATACTTTCCGAATATAAAGAAGGTCAGAATTTTATGTTTAAACCCAATAGCTTTAACTCTTTAAAGCTCTCTTATCACACTATGGAGTGTTTTAAAACCTTAAACCATTCCGTAACAGGAAATTATTAAAACCGATTTAAAATAAAAAAAAATGAGAAGAATTGTACTAACTATTTTCACGCTAGCAACTTTTAGTTTTGGAGCTATGGCTCAAAATGTAAATATTCCAGATGCTAATTTTAAAGCTTACTTGGTTGGGGATAATTCCATAAACACCAATATGGATACTGAAATTCAGGTGAGTGAAGCCAATGCTTTTACTGGAACCATTCAACCACCAGCAAATAGTGTTAGTGATGTAACTGGATTAGAGGCATTTGTTAATATCACCCATTTAATTATTAATTTTCAACCCAATTTAAATAATGTTGATGTAAGTCAGAATACAAATGTAACTCTAATGTATCTTGATAATAATAACCTAAGTTCTCTAGATATATCTACTAACACGACTTTGGAGGTACTGGTGTGTTCAAATAACAACTTGTCCTCATTAGACCCTTCCAATAACACTAATCTTACTTCCTTGTTCTGTAATGATAATAACATCCCAGTACTAGAAGTTAGTCAAAGTCCAAATTTAACTCAAGTAGCTTGTTCCAACAACAACTTATCTCAGTTGAACCTTAAAAACATAAGCACGACAGCTTTTCTAAACGCTACAGGCAACCCAAACCTCACCTGCATCGAAGTAGATGATGTTGCAGCAGCTACAGCAGCTTGGACTAATATTGATGCTCAAACAAGTTTTAGTACTAGTTGCTCACCAATCGTCAATATTCCTGATGCAAACTTTAAAGCTTACTTAGTTGGAAATAATTCGATAAATACGAATATGGATTCCGAAATTCAAGTAAGTGAAGCAGCAGCTTTTTCAGGAGCGATTAATTGTTATGGTGATAACATATCTGATTTAACGGGAATTGAGGCATTTACTGCTTTAACAGAATTGGATTGTGATGATAATAATCTAACCGTCTTAGATGTCAGCCAAAATACGGCTTTAACAAAATTGTCATGTAGTGAAAATAACATATCTAACTTAGATGTTAGTCAAAACACCGCTCTTGAAATATTGTGGTGTAGTGATAATAACTTAACTGTCCTAGATCTTAGTCAACAAACAGCTTTGACAAACTTGGATTTTGAGAAAAATGACTTAACTACTATTGATATCAGCCAAAATACTGCTCTCATAAACTTAAGTTTTGGTCGTAATAACCTAACAGATTTAGATGTCAGTCAAAATACTGCTTTGGATGACTTGTATTGTGACCATAATAATTTAACCACTTTAGACTTAAGTAACAATTTGAATTTAGAAGCTTTGGATTGCCGTGACAATAACTTAACGGCATTGAATTTGAAAAATATTAGTACCTCTGCACTATCTCTTTTTAGAGCACAAAATAATCCTGACCTCACCTGCATCGAAGTAGATGATGTTGGAGCAGCAACTGCCGCATGGACTAATATTGATGCTCAAACAGGTTTTAGCGAAGATTGTGGCTATACCATTCTGGTCACTTCTATCTCCGTGCAAGGACAAGGGGGTGCAACAACTATTTCTACCTTAGGCGGTACTTTACAAATGGAAGCTGAAGTATTTCCTATGAACGCTACTGATAACACATACACATGGAGTGTAATCAATCTAACTGGTTCAGCAGACATTGATGCTAATGGTTTGCTAACTGCCATTTCAGATGGAACAGTTAAAGTTGGCGTAACTGCCAATGATGGCTCGGGAGTAACAGGAAGTGTAAATATTACCATTTCTAACCAGAGCTCAAGTACCAAAGAGCAAAGTATTATTTCTAATCTTTCGATTTATCCTAATCCAACTAATGCTCAAATCATCATTGACGCAGATGCGAATATTGAAGCGCTAACCATTTTGGATATTATGGGAAAAACGGTCAAAACTATGGTTGCACCAAACCAAACAATTGATGTATCTGATTTGACCAAAGGAATTTACTTTTTGCAAATACAATTAGATAAAACCTTGGTGAGTAGAAAAATGATCAAAAAATAATTTTTCCTAAAATAAAAGGAACGTAGTAAACTCAAGTTTCCAAAAAGAAGGCTATTAAATATTTTAATTTGATAGCCTTCTCTTTTTTATGGAAAAAAACAAAAGGCCTATTTACCGAATATAAAAAAAGTAACACCTAATCCTACCCCATCCACCCCGAAGATAAAGAACTGGAATATTTAACTTTTGACTATCATACCTTTAATAATTAAAGGTATGCTTTTATCCTATTTCAAAAAATCTCACTTGGGCAGTTAGTTTTTTTTGATAACCTCCGCGAGGCATATCCCATCAAATCATTTAGAACCAAATTTCAATACCATCTTTTTAAATCTATTTTTTTTAATAACCTCAATACAATAATTTATGAAATCAGTTTACATATTAATGCTTCCTTTACTTTTTGTAAGTTTCATTGCCAATGCACAATCAACCGAAGTTTTTGAAGATGAATCTGCAGGTGCTACCTCATTTACTGATAATGGAACAACATTTAATATTACTTCTTCAGAAGGATTTGCTGTATTAGAACTTGCAGGTGCTGGATGGAATGGGACAACAGTAGATAATAAATTTATTGACAACACTATAGGTGTAAATACGAGTCCTGCAGGCGCTAGTTTCACCATAAGACAAAACGCTAATCAAGATTTCTTAGTAACAGACCTTTATTTATTTTGCTCAAGAATTAATTTAACTAACCATACTGGAACGTTAACCATTACTGGAAGAAAGAATAATAGTAATGTTTATTCATTTACCAAAAGTTCTGGTTTTTCTAATACAGAAACCTTTTCACCCAACAATGGATTCACCTATATTGACTTTGCTACTGAAGGAATGTCAGATTACACCGATGACCCAATAGATGAGTTAGTTTTTAGCTCTACAGGAAACCTCGATTATATGGCACTAGATGCCTTCCAATGGAATAACATAATTTTACCTGTTGAATTAACAAAGTTCTCAGGAACTTCAAGAAATAAAAATGTTCACTTGTCTTGGGAAACTGCTTCGGAAGCAAATAATGAAGGATTTCAAATTGAACATTCCGTTGATGGAATCGAATGGAAAAATATAGGCTTCAAAAAAGGTAACGGAAGCACAGATTTATTTTCTCAATATGAATTTACTCATGACTCACCTACCTTAGAATCTAATTATTACAGATTAAAACAACTAGATTTTGATGGAAAATTTGAATACTCTGCAATCATCAATGTATCAATTACAGCTGATCAAGAAATTTCTATTTCTCCAAATCCTACTAATGGAGTCATTCGATTAAATAAATTTTCTGAAGGAGAAATAAAAATTTACGATGCGTCAGGTAGAATATTAAAAGAGCTAAAGATTAGTGATCAAGAAATTAATCTCTCAGATTTACCAAATGGTATTCTATTTATTCAAGTCATCACCAAAACTCAAAATACGGTGAAACGTATTTTAAAGGAATAGAATTAAACGCTTTTTATTTTTTAAAATGGGTAAACTTAAAAGTTTATCCATTTTTTTTTTGGCTAAGTGTAATAATCTTTAACTTCTGCCACTAACTAAGAAAAAACAATTTTGAGTAGCGATTTTTACACATCATCAATTTTACCTTTTGCCGCAATCATCATCAAGATTTGTAGGGCGTACACGAATACGCAAGAAGATTTTGAAGATTACTATCAAGAGGTGTGTTTGCAAATATGGCGAACCAAAGACAACTTCAAGGAGCAATCAGAATGGTCTACTTGGATTTATCGATTGTCTTTAAATGTTTGTTTGACCTTGATGAAAAAAGATAAAAAGAAGAAATCGCAATTCGATGCTGATGAATTGCCCGATGAAGTTACGGTGGAAAATCATGCGTTTGCTGATGAATCTTTGAATCAACTGTACGCTGCCATTCGACAATTATCGGAAGTAGATCGGGCTGTTATTTTGCTTTACCTCGAAGAGAAATCTTATCAAGAAATCGCAGACATCATCGGTACCAATCCCAATAATATTGGGGTCAGAATCAAGCGTATCAAGGAGCGACTCAAAAAATTATTAATCTTAAAAAGTACAACACATGGAAAAGTCAATTGAATCAATTTGGAAAGAAGGTTTCTTAAAAGACGATGCGCTAATTGCGCCAAAGGTCAATGATTTGTATAATCAAAAGTCTATTCATTTGTTGGACAAATTTGAGCAGATGTACAAATTGAATTTAATTTTCTTAGTCGGTTTTTCATTTTTCGTTTTAATTATTTCCTTTCCCATCGGAATGAAATATATGGGAATCCCGATGTTTTTTATTTTTAATATTTTGGTACTGATCAGTAAAAAACATTTTGATTCGCTGAAAGCTATTGATAAAAATCAAAGTAGTTACCAGTATTTGAAAACCTACGACAGTTGGTTAAATGAAAAAATTACCGCCATCGGAAAAGTATATACGGTAGTTTATCCGATGGTCTTTTTGTCGATGGTTTTTGGCTTTTGGTTTTTGGATGTAGGCGACAAAGGTTTCCTTGGGCATATAATTATGGAATGGATCATGGAAGAATTTCCGAATACGATTTTGGTGGGTGGAGTTCCTTTATATGGAATTATTTTAGTTGTTATATTGACAGGATTGATTTCATTTTTTAGTAAAAAAATGTACCTCTTGGACTTGAAATTAGTCTATGGAAATTTAATGGAAAAATTATCAGAGTTACTTTCTGATATGGAAAAATTAAGAGCATAGGTTGAAGATTTTTTTGAAATAAATATTGAACCACTCTATCGGTTCCTCTGTTTTAATGATATGAAAAATTTATTATTCCTATTTTCTATCCTTCTACTAAATCAATCTTGTATGGCTCAATCACTTTCGCAACATGAATGGGAAAACCGAGTCATCCTACTTTTTGCTCCTGATTTTCAACATCAAGAGCTGAAGCAACAACTAGCTTTTTTCCAAAAAGATCAAAAAGGTTTGGAAGACCGAAAACTTATCGTCTATCAAATCACACCTGATAAAGTGAAAAAAGAGGGTAAAATTTTAGCGGAAAAAGGTGAGGTGGAAAATTGGTTTAAAAAATTTAAAGCCAAAGAAGATGAATTTACTTTTATCTTGATCGGTCTAGATGGAGGAGAAAAAATGCGAAGTATGGAAGTGGTTTCTCTCAAAAAGTTATTTGGCAAAATAGATCAAATGCCAATGAGACGAGCAGAAATTCGGAATAAATAAAATGATTCTATCCTGTTGATAATCAAATTGTTATAACAATTTCATGTAAATAAAAAAAGAGCTGTAATTCGATAAAACGATTACAACTCCTTTTTTATTTAACTAAGATTTTACGATCTTACAATGATTACTTTTTTAGTAATCGACAAATCATTTTGCTGGATCATCAAATAATAGGTTCCCGCAGGATTGTCCGTCAAATCAAATCTTTCCATGAAATCTCCTTCAAAATTTCCTAGATCATTGGAGTAAATCAATTGCCCTCTCGAGTCAAAAATTCGAATACTCGTCGGCGCGTTATTAGGTAAAAAG
>CAYGRM010000101.1:0-11388 GCA_964352225.1 uncultured Saprospiraceae bacterium
TGGAAAGTTTCTTTTTGTTCTTTTCTGGTTGTAATACTCCGTTATGGTTTTTTGATTTTTTTTTAGAAATATAGTCGGTACTTATAGTTCGGGATCAATCCGAATTGAGTGATATGATTCACTAAATCAGGTGCATCTTTATCGTAATATTCTGTCAATTTTCCTTTGTTATTTGTTATGTTTTCTAGGTTAAGAAAAAACTCATGTGTGGTCGCTGGTCGTTCTATTTTATAATTCGTCGACAAGGTGATTTGATAAATATCTTCCAGCGAATTTTCAAAAGCATTGTCATAATCCCAGTAAGTATTTGTTGCAGGATTAGCAGCTACATTTCCTTGAGCGTCTCGCAAAAGTGGAATAATTCGTTGACCTCCTCTCATGAAAAATTTAAGATTCATGCCGATGGTTTTGTTTTTCTTTTTTCCCAATCCAACAAATTCTTTTCCTCCAATTACATTTAACAAGTAGTTCCCATTGAATCGAGTATTGCGATTTTGTCCTTCCAAAGTCTTGTATTTGGACTCATAAATAGAAGTGTTGAAAAGGAAATAGTAATTATTATTGAAGTATCGTTGGAGCGAAATTTCTACGCCATAATTTTGCCCAGTTCCTTCATTAACCAAATCAAAATATTTGATTTCGTCACTTTCATTGATAGTCGCGAAATAACTTGTATCATTATTTTCCACAGGCAAATCAAATAAGTGCTGATAGTACACTTCGACTTTTCCTACAAGATTTGGCGTAATTTGATATTCGTATCCTAGACTCAAATGATGTGATTTCAGCAAACCTAAATCTTGATTAGGTTGGGAAAAATTTCCGTTAGCATCTTCAATTTTAGCAAAATAATGATGAACACTTTCCATCCTGCTTTGCAAACCATATCCAAAACTCAAAGTAGATTTCGAACAGGTCTGCATCTGAGCAGCGAATCTCGGCTCTAACGTGTGTTTATTGTTATAAAAAACATTGTTATTGTGTAATCCTCCGACGAGTGTAATGTTTTTATTCAAATGATGTTTCCAACTGACATAGCTACGAAAGTTTCCAAGTTGCTCATCAAAGTTCAACAAAGTAGTCATCTCTATATCTGAATCTAAGCGCATCTGTTGATTAAATTTTTGTTCAAATAAGGTATAAATGACACCTGCTTGAACCGTGTTTTTTTGATTTATTTTTTGGAAAAAAGTCGAACTCGCTCGGTAGGTTGTTTTTTTTAAATCACTTAAAAAACTTTGTGTACCCATGCCGATGGAATCTGTTTTTTGGAAAACATTTAGCTCCAAATTTTCAAAAGAAATAGACAATGAATTTTTTAAATAACTATTATCCGATAAGGCAATGGTATGAGTCATTCCTGCATTAAAGAGGTAAGAATATTTTTCATAATCCTCATAAATCAATCCACTATAAATGTCATCGCCTGGTGTCTTTTCATCTTGAGGAGTGGTATTGTCCAATTTAAATTGACTGATACCTCCAATTCCAAAAATGGAAAAAGTACCTAAGTTTTTTGTTGGTAGATTTAACTTGAATGCAGCATCTTGAAATTGTGGATTTCCTCTCACATCAACCAATCCCGCTTTATTTAAAACACCAGAAGTAGAGTATCTATAATTGGCAAGAAACGAACCTCCGTATCCTTTTTTCAAGGGTCCTTCCAAAGTCACATCTGTACCAATTAAGCCTACGCCAAGGATGCCTTCTAGTTTTTCATTATTTCCATTTCGTAATTTGATATCATAAATTCCAGAAAGGACATTACCAAATTCAGCAGGAAATGCTCCCGTGTAAAAATCGGAAGTCGCCAACAAATTACTGTTCAAAATACTCGTCGTACCCACCACAGAATTTTGGTCGGCAAAGTGATTTGGATTGGTGATAGGGATACCTTCCAATCGCCATTGCATGTACTTTGGAGAGTTTCCTCTGACAATAATATCGTTGCCACCCGTTCCAGAATTCGTCACTCCTGCAAAGTTGGAAGTAATCAAAGCGGGGTCGTTGAAGGCTGTTGTCAGACGGTTCATTTCTTCCATGGAAATCGACCTACTATTCAATAAAGCCATAGGATTATTAGGTTTGCCATTACCTTGAAAAGCTTGAATGACCACCTCTTGTAACTCTGTATTGGATTCCTGTAAACTTAATTGGAGAACAGTTTCTTTTCCAGAATTAACGACGATATTTGGAACATCTGTAGTTTTATAGCCGATAAACGAAATCTGTAATTCAATTCTACCAACTGGTACATTTTTCAAAATAAAATTTCCATTTTCATCGGTGACACTACCGAGAAGTGGGTCTGAATTTTTTACAATTACCTCCGCACCGAAGAGGGATAATTGGGTGTCAAAATCCGAAATAACACCTCTTACGGTTTGAGTTAAATTTTGTGCGGACATTGTTATTGAAAATAATAACAATACAATTACAATCTGAATAACTGGGTAATGAAATGGGTTTTTCATAATGTTTTTTGGGGGTTCAAAGCATTCTTTTTTTAAACTTAAAATGTGATGAATTAAAAAATTTTTCGTGAAAATTTGATTTAACTTTTATCATATTGACAATACAAAGATGAAGCGAAAATTTATGTCAATCGTGCGGAAATGAAATTACGAACGTTTTTTGAGATTTGGTACTTAGGAATAACTCAATAATAAGTCGAATATACATTTTTGGCTAAATCTTTTTGCTAAGCTTCAGAGTTTGTTCACTTCCATTGGTTTATTTTTCAATTTCACCCAAGCTCTCAGCGTCACCTCTTCTTTTTACCATTCGATCAATCACATATATCAACCCACTAGTTAAGATCATCAATGATATTACCACAACCCCTAAGGTGGGAAAATTATTTATCATCCCATCTTCAGATTGAAATACGATCAATCCTGCTATCATAGCTGCCACACCTCCAACTGCCAGTTGTATGGCTGCATCAACAGCCATGAATGCACCTCGGTCTTCCACCTCAGGAACAACTGTTCCTAAAGTTGAAGATGAGATACTTCGAGCATTATTACCAAGTAAGAGTAGGGTATGAACGGCGACAACTGCCCAGAGAGGATTTATTCCCAAGTTTGTAAATACCGCTACCATCGTTATTGTCAGGATTGTCCCTGCCAAAAAAATATTTAGCGTTCCATATTTATCTGTCAAACGACCAATGATGGGGGCAAATATGAAAGTAGAAATTCCTGCAATTCCATAAAGTAAAGGGAGGTCATCAAGATCTACTCCAAGATTGTTAGTGCAAAAGGCAGAGCTAAAGGTCATCAAAATAATATCTCCTGATACCAAAAGTGTGTTGCTTAAAAACATTATTAAATAATTCCTATTGCTGATTATTTTTAAAGAATGATGCAATGGGTTGACTTTTACGGGTATTTGTAGATGTTTATCTACGGGCCTTATTTTCCAAAAAACAAGAAAAACTGCAATGATTCCTAAAAACAAAACCAACCCAAAAGCTACACGCCAATCTACCTCTGAAGCTAAGTAGAGCGCAAGTGGTAAACCCAAAATTTGACTACCTGCAGAAGCCATTTGTAGAATTCCAAAAGCCCTACCTCTTTGGGTCGTTTCAAATAAATCGGTTACGATGGCAAAACAAATAGGACCTATGACACCTCCGAATATACCTGTTATAATCCTAGCAACAACCAATGCTTGGAATGAAGGTGCATTGGCACAAAATAAAATACCTAGCAGAAAACCTGAGTAGAAAAATAAAAGCAATTTTTTTCGATCAAATTTATCAGCATAACCTGATAATAAAATAGCCGTTATTCCTGCACTAATTGGATATGCAGACACCAGTAAACCAAACTGTTTGGTAGTAATTTCAAGTTTAGGAAGAAGGATTGCTGACAGTGCGGACATAAGCATGAAGTCCAAAACTATAGTCATTAAAACTAATGCAATGATAGCTACTAAAAGAAATTGATAGCGCGTAAATTCGGGCTTAGTTTCGCCATTCATAGATATTCTATTTGATTCTCTGACAATTTTTGCGGATCACAGTCGAATAAAACCAAAACTCATTATCAATTGTTTATGATTCTGTTTTTATCCGACCCACAAAAATTGTCAGAGAAGGGTCTATTTTTTCTGAGAATTCACCCATTTTTTTGGAGTCATTCCTTCCATTTTTTTAAAAAAAACATTGAATACCGTTTTGGAATTAAAGCCACTTTCATAGGCTAACCCCAAAAGAGTAAGGTGACTGTTATTTGGGTTTAATGCTTTTTCTTTGAAAGTTATTAATCGGAAAGTATTAATATATTCATTAAAATTCTTACCAATTTTTTCATTAATTAGCCATGATAATTTATTAGGGTGCAATTCTAGTTTCTCTGCTAAATCCCTTAATGAAATTGATGGGTCTAAATATATCTCATCTACTTTCACTAACTCGTCTAATTGTTCTAAATAGTTTTCTAGTTCATTTTTGCTTAATGATGAAGTACTAATGAAGGTGGTTTGAGTTATGTTTATAGGTTCAAGAATCTGCGTGTTTTTTATAGATGGGGGAAAATTCATTTGGGCATAAATTTCTTTAAACCGAGCATTATCCCGAAGGTTATCCCAGACCCAATAATTCTTCAAGGTTACCATCGTCACGGAGTGTTCTTCATAAGCTTTGTCTAACCAGTACATGGCTTCATGAGGCATATTTAAAAGAGAAAATAATAATGCTGGGTCAGAGGAGTCCATGTATTTTGATTTTTCAATAACAGCTAAGGCCTCTTCTTTCTTGCCCATAAGTATTTTAACCACCAATAAATCTAAGTTGGCAAGTCCTTGCCCATTTGTAAGTTCAAGTGCTCTATTGATGTCAATTAATGCTTCTTTATATTTTCCTAAATACCCCAAGGTTAAACCTCGAAAACGAATTGCTTCGCCAAAATTAGAATCAATTTCCAAGGCTTTATTAAATGCTGTAACTGCCTCTTCAAAACTCCGAGCAAAATAATAGATCAAGCCCAATTGCCAATGTGTATGAACATCAAGAGGGTCTGTGTCAGCCACCCTTTTGGATACTTGAATCGCCCGTTCAAAATCCTCCTTGATAAATATATAATAATAGGTAATGAATTCATTTTGGTCAGGTAGACCATATTTTATTGCCTTATCGTAGTCTTTTAGGGCAGCGTCCCAATTCCAATCCGAGAACAGTTTGATATAAGCAAGCATCATATGTGCCTTTGCATTTTCTGGATTTAATTCGATGGCTTTTTCAGCGGCATTTCTCGCTAAGTCATTCCCTTCTTTATTGGGTATCATATTGTAGACCGCCGCGTGAATATATGCTTCTCCCAAAAATGCATGGGCGTCTGCATAGTTCGGGTCAATTTTAATTGCACCTTTGAAGAAATTCATTGCTTTTTTAACGTCATCAAAGTCTTTCCTTTTTAGATGATAACTCCCTTTCAACCATAAATCATAAGCCTTGATATTTTGAGTTGGGATAGCGTTGGGAAAAGACGGAATTTCGAAATGCCCAAAGTTTTCACGGATTTGGTCCGCAATGAGCAAACTGATTTCATCTTGCAAGGCAAAAATATCCTCTAGCTCCCGATCGAAATTCTTTGACCAGAAGTGAGTGCCATCATTAGTACTGATTAACTGCGCTGTAATGCGAACCCTGTTTTTGGCTTTCCTGACGCTCCCCTCCAAAATAGTACTTACCCCTAACTGATCACCAATGGTTCGGATATCTATATTTTTGTTCTTAAATGCAAAAGAGGATGTGCGGGCAATGACTTTCAAGCCCTTCACGGTGGTTAGGGCGTTGATTATTTCTTCAGTAATGCCATCGCTGAAGTATTCGTTCTCAGGGTCGGCACTCATATTAACAAAAGGGAGAACAGCAATGGACTTATTGGATGATGATATGGATAGATGTTTGCTCATTTTCTACTATAACTTATCAGGGCTTCTATGAACTGACATTGAATTTTCAATAATTTTTCTTTTAATTGGCTACAACTTCAAGTTATCTGGGGAGTTTTAATTTTTATTTATAAAAAAACGAATAAGCCAACGTCCCCAAAACCAAAATAACCAAACCAATCAAAGCAACGATATAAGTCGAATTATTTCGATATTGATTGTACAACAATTCCATTACATCTCTCCACTCCAATCCACGAACCGCTTTTTCGCGAGCTAAGACAAAATACTTTTTACCACCTTTTCGCTTCTGATCACCATGCTTTCTAAGAATAAAAAAATCTTTATTTAGAAAAGCTAAATCATAAAGTTCACTAGTGATGACTGCTTCGCCGACCGTTTTTTCAATAATAAAAGTATTGGACTTACTTAAAATTTTCCAAATCCCAGGAGTGATATTTCCATCAATAGAAATCAAGTATTCCCCTTCGTCTCGAAAAATATGTAAGACTGATTCATGAAATTCATCATCGTCTCGAATCTCTAGCCATCGAGTGTCTAAATAATACTGTTGCTCATAAAGGTCTTCTCCCCAAGGTCGAACTTTTGGAATAATCTGATCGAGCTGCTGATCCATGGTGGCAGCATCAGGTAAAGGCAATTCAAAGGTTCGGGTAATATTTTCAGTTAATTTATTTTCCACAAGCTGTTTTTAAATAAAAAAAGGTTGATTCGTTTTTTCTGAAATCAACTTTGTAAATTTAGTCAAAAACAAACAATAGCGAAAGTTCCAAACAAAAAAAAGCTACTGAAACGAATTCCAGTAGCTTGGTCAAAATTTAATCGCAAACTTATTTTTAGCTTATATCTTTCATCTAAATATGATTTAAATATAATCCGAGGAAGTTTTTAGTTTGAATTGCAAATCAATTTAGGTACATATTTATTTATCTAATATTGATTTCGCTGTAGGAAATAAAAAAGGGATGTTAACGCTCCAAACGCTAACATCCCTCATGGGAAATAAAAGTAAATACTTATACTTCTTCCATTGCCCGAATTTCAACAATTGGCAATTCTACAAAGAAGTCAGTTCCTACATCTACAATCGACTCAAAATGAATTTTTCCATCAACTGATTCAATGATGTTTTTGGAAATCGCTAAGCCTAATCCTGTTCCAGAATTCTTAGTGGTGAAGTTAGGAACGAAAACTTTATTCCATTTGTCTTCAGGAATTCCAGTTCCATTATCTTTAACCTTGATGATTGCAGTTTGATCTCGTTGATGGAGAGATATTACAATATTTCCTCTTCGATGATCAGGAATTGCTTGCGTTGCATTTTTAATCAAATTATTCAAGACTTGAATCAAGTGATTTTTATCCGCAAAGACAAAAATTTGATTTTCAGGTAATTCCAAACTCAAGTCAATCATTTCCGAACCTTCATTGAAAAAATCAAAAACAGATTTTACTAAATCATTTACGATTAATTTTTGATTATCAGCTCTAGGCATTTTTGCAAAATTAGAGAACTCAGATGCAATCGAAGCTAAATTGTCAATTTGCTCGATTAAGGTTCCAGAAACCCTTTTTAGTAATGGAGAAATGTCCTCAGGATTCGAGCGATAAGCATGCAACAAATATTGAATACTCAACTTCATCGGCGTCAAAGGATTCTTGATTTCATGCGCCACTTGTTTTGCCATTTCACGCCAAGCACCTTCCCGCTCCTGATGTGCTAATTTTTCGGCACTCTCCTCCACTTTTTTAATTAAGCGATTGTACTCTTCAATGAGGTCACCCAACTCATCTTTACTTTGCCATTCGAGCGGCTCGTTTCTTTTTCCTAATTTAAATTCTTTTAATTTTTCCCCAATTCTTGCAATCGGACGAGTGATCGAATTAGTAATTCCGATAGCCACCGCACCAGCAATTAATAAAAGGAAAACATATAAATTTAGAAGTGTACCCATGAAAACGTTGACATCATCCCGAAGTTCTCGTTGTTTTGAGTAATAGGGGAGCCCCATATAAGCAACCGTTTCGGATGTTATTTCATTACCATTTAGGGTTGTCAATTTTAAAGGAAGATAGGCGGCTTTGTAAGTTAATGATCCGACTGTTTCTTCTTCTTGGGTATATTTTAATTTCTTCATTCTAGAAAGAGCATTGAAAGCCATCGCATCCATCGACTTCGAAACAATACCTTTATTAAAAACATCACTTTCAGATGAACTAATTAATGTTCCGCTTTTATCATAAATATTTACATCCATTCGGTGGACTGTAGAAATTCTTTTTAGCATTCGATCATAATCAAAATCTTTATGTCCATTGCGGGAATAAAATTCTTCTAACTCCAAATTAGTATCCATCAAAATCGTTTTACCTTTTCTATCTAATCGACTTTCGTGATAATTTTCTCTTTCATCACTAAAATATCGAACCGTAACAAAACCAATCGAAAAGAAAAAGATAACGGTCAAAACGATTACTGCCATTTGAATTCGAGTACGAATACTCATCACTTTATCAAAAGTGAAATTGAAAATGGGAGGAAGTGATTTGAAAATTGAGTTAAAAATAACTAACAACAAAATTACAATCAGCAGTAACACAAATAAAAATGCAAACAAAGTAATGACCCTTCTTGCAGTTGGTAACTCTTTGCTGATGACTACAAGATTATCATTAGAAGCACGATAAACTAAATGGGAACGTACGTCATCTTTGATTTCAATTGGGTTTTCTGTAAGAGAAGGAATAGCATCAAACTCATATATATCATCATAAGATTCTCCTTCTTTATAAATGAGTCCCTCATTTTTATTATAGATGGCGTATTCATAAATTCCCAGATCATTAAGATCTTTATATTGCTTTTCGATCAGTAATTCTGTAAAAACTTTGGATTGATCTCTTCTATTTCTTTCGACTTCCAATACGAGATTGATAGGATCATTTGGAGATCCATCAGGATAAAAATTGAAACTTAGTAAATAAGTATTTTTATTATTAGGTTTTGAAAGAAATTTCAAATCATTCGTTGCTGTAGAAGTTGCCTCTTTTAATTTTATTTCCAATTTGTCTTTAGCTGAAGGAAACGAATCTAAAGCTGAACCGAACTTAGTATAAGCATGGAAGTCATATTGATAATTATTATGCAAATAAATATTATCGGTGAAGTGCTTATTAATAATTGGTAAAACTTCTTCTGGAGCAGCTTTGAAAGGATATGGTCTTAATAATTCTTTAAGTTCCTGATCATTTTTGATTTCTTTTTTGACTTTTTCCAAACTCTCCTCTGCCATTCGATCTTTTAAATCAGACAACTCTTTCGCATATTTTAATCGTCTGCCGAAGTCCATATCATTATTATATTTAAATAATAAAATAGATGGAATCAAAGCAAATACTACTAACCAAATTACTAGCCAGATAAAATTAGGCCGATTATTATCAACATAAACATCAAAAATCAAATTGAACATATATCCAATAATGATCATTTCTACAACGGGTAAATCAGAATTGGACTTTATGATGACAGGAATCGCCATCAAACAAGCTAAACCTAAAGCACCCAAACGAACGAATTTTTTTAAACCCAATTTTAATATGGTTTCCATAATTCGTTGGCTAAATAAAAATAGTGCTACCAACAAAAGCAAGGATGCCATGATCGCAATAAAACTATTTTTATCCAAGCTGAAAATATGATCAAAATTAAATGTGATCTCAGTATTAAAAACTAACTGTTGGAAAACATTGGAGATCATTAAAATTCCAAGTATAATGGAAAAGTAATTTAGGGTGGTCAATCCAAATCGATGAACGTTGGTTAATTCTTTTATAGGACGAACCCTGAATTCTGTATGGAAAAAAACCATCACCCAGAAGAGTAAAAAGATATTAATGACCAAGTCACCCAAAGAGTTGCCAAGATAGGAAGATTGAAAATTCTGCTCAAAAAATGAAATTTCGGTAAATTTGCCGGTGAAATTTATATACATAGTAATAAACCTAATCCCAAAAACAGTTACTACTAAAAATGCAAATCCCATCCAGGGCGGACGAGTTAATGAGAAATTTTTTGCAAAAATATTAATCAAGATACCTAAAAAAATAAAAGAGCAGAGGTACAAAAAGAATAAAAACTGTTGCTTGATTGGATCTTGAACTTGCGACGTTGTGGCAGTTAAATAGGCAAGAATTTTTCCAGAGCTATTTTTAATTGAAACAGAGGACGGATTTTTAGAAACAGCAATTTTCTTTGGAATATTTTGATCGGCTTTAAAAACATTTTCCAAATATGAACTTTCTAACTCGTATTCATATTTAATTGGAATAAAACCGAACATAGTATATTTTCCTAATCCAGGTTGGATAAATGATTTTTTTAAAACTTCATAATGTCCGTTAGAAAATTTGAAATAATCTGAATACAAATTGACATTTTCTCCTTGAAGCAATGATCGATTTGGAATAACATTATTGTTTGTCCAAAAGGCTAATGAATCCTCTAAATAAATGCATATAGTATAATCTTTTTTGTAAAGACTTTCTATTTTTACAAAATCTTCAAAAAGACTTTCATTGGAAAGTTGACGAACGATAAAATCTTTTTCTTTAAAAAAGTTCTCTACGTCCTCTTCGTTTTCATGGAGATATTTTTCAATGATGGAAGCATATTGTTGAGTACCAACTGTTCGCTGGTTGTAAAAATCAAAACCCAAGGCTAAGAAGAAAAAGAGAAGGGTTAAGCCAATGAGGTATAGTTGTTTCTTAGTCATAAGATATATTCAGGAAATATGGGAGAAATTGAATACTAATCTTTAGTAATTGATTAATTTTGCATTTCCGACTTTTGGAAATAAGTATTAACAAATTACCACAAATTTTAATCCAAATCCAATTCAGTTTCGGAAATGTAAAATTAATAAAAATAAATATATTTTATTGCCTAACAGTTAGGTAGTTATGAAGTTTTTTTGATAATATTTTAAAATAATTTATTGACTAAATTTCTACTTAAAGTTAAAAAGAAAATACTGCAAACTGCTCTATCGTTTTGCTAATTTATTGGCGAAAAGGAAAGTCCGGACAACGTAGAGTACCACACCATCTAACGGATGGGGTTCCGAGTTCTCGGGATACAGAAAGTGTCGCAGAAAATAACCGCCCCGATTTATCGAGGTAAGGGTGAAAACGTGCGGTAAGAGCGCACGACATTCCCGAGCAATCGGGAAAGTGGATAAACCTTGTGGGTTGAAATGCCACGTACATTTCAGTTTTCTTCGGAAAGTGGAGTTGCTCGCTCCATTGATTTCGTTTTAGGACGAAGTCAGCAGGAAGGGGTAGGCAGATTGGGTTCGTTGGTGACAACGAAACTAGATAAATGATAGAGGTCTCGAATTTTCGGGATTACAGAATTCGGCTTATAGGTTTGCAGTTTTTTTCTTTTTTGTTAAATTGTATTTAATT